>JBFHJC010000018.1:0-27353 GCA_041596155.1 Ilumatobacter sp.
ACTGGGTCGCGCTGTCGCTCATGCGGCTGCTCCGCATCCCCGAACCCGACAAGACGCTGTCGCTGTACAGCTCCGAGGAGCTCGCCATCGTCACCGACGAGGCGGCCGAGGGGGGCGAGCTCCCCGAGCTCCAGCGCGAGATCATCCACAACATCTTCGAGCTCGAGGACCTCACGGCCGAGGAGCTGATGACGTCGCGCAGCCACATCCAGGCGATCGAGCACGACGCCACCCGAGCCGACATCGCGGCCCGCATCGAGGCGTCGACCACCTCGCGCTACCCGGTCTACGTCGACGACCTCGATCACGTCATCGGGCTGCTGCACGTGAAGGATTTCGTGCGGGCCAGCCAGTCCGACGAACCCATCGACCTCACCACGATCGTCCGCAAGCTCCCGACCGTCAGCGAGAACACCGCCGCCGACGACCTCCTCGCCCGATTCAAGAGCGAACGGATCCACGCCGCGCTCGTCGTCAACGAGCTCGGTAGCACGATCGGGTTCGTCACGCTCGACGACATCATCTCCGAGGTGATCGACGATCCGGCCGGCGACCACGATCTCCCCGCGGTCGTCCACGACGACGGGTCGGTCACGCTCGACGGCGAGACCACCCTGACCGAGCTGGCCGAAGACTACGGCCTCGCCTTCGACCACGACGAGGTCACAACGCTCGCCGGGCTCGTCCTGTCCGAGACCGGCACCCTGCCCGGCCTCGGCGATCGGGTCGAGTCACAGGGTCACGAGCTCACCGTCGAGGGCATCGCCGGCCACAAGCTGACCCAGATCCGGGTCGCCCGACTCGACGTGCACGCCGAAGGAAGCGAGTCGGCTCCGGACAGCTAGCGCAACCGTCCCGAGCTCGACGCGCTCGGATGAGCGGTCGAACGTCTCGCAACCGGCGTCGTCGGGCACGTCGCCAGGCCGGCCGTTCGCGCCACCGGGGCGGTCGCCGTGCGAGTCGGTGGGATACTGGCTTGGTGGACGGGGCGAGCGGAACGACGCGCGAGGGCGCCATCCCGTCGGGCGTCGTCACCTTCCTCTTCACGGACATCGAGGGCTCGACCCGCTGGTGGGTGGCCGACCCCGATGGTATGGCCGAGTCGTTGCGGCGGCACGACGAGGTCGTCCGTCGCGAGATCGAACGACACGCCGGGTTCGTCTTCGCAACGGGCGGCGACGGCTTCTGTGCCGCGTTCGGTCGTCCGAGCGAGGCCCTGTCGGCCGCCGAAGCGGTCCAGTCGCGGCTGGACGCGGTCGACTGGCCAGGGCCCGAGCTGCGCGTGCGGATCGGGGTTCACCTGGGGGAGGCCGACGAGCGCGGTGGCGATTACTTCGGAACGCCGGTGATCACGGCGGCCCGCGTCGCGTCGGCCGGGCACGGTGGCCAGGTGCTCGTCACCGAGACCGTGCGATCGTCGGCCGGTGTCGACGCGATCGACCTCGGACCCCACGTCCTGCGCGACGTCCCGGAGCCGGTGCACGTCTGGCAGCTCGGCGACGGCGAGTTCCCTCCGCTGCGCACGTCGACCGCCCGATCGAACGTGCCGTCGCCGCCGACTCGGCTGCTCGGCCGCGACGACGATGTCCGCGCCGTCCGCTTGATGCTGGCCGAGCACCGGCTCGTGACGCTGGTGGCCATCGGAGGGACCGGGAAGACCCGTCTCGCGATCGCGGTCGCGGAGGCCGAGCTCGCACATTGGCGCGACGGTGTCTGGTTCGTCGATCTCGCCGGGGCGGCCGGCGGTGCCGACGTGCTGCACGCCGTGGCGAAGGCGATCGGCTTCGAGGCGCCGTCCGAGGACCGCGGACACGCCATCCCCGGGTATCTCGCGGCGCGGCAATCGCTCCTCGTCCTCGACAACTGCGAACACGTTCTCGACGCCTGTGCCGACCTCGCCGCGAGCGTGTTGATCGCCGGCGGACGATCGAAGGTGCTGGCGACGAGCCGGGTCTGGCTCGACATCGACGGCGAGCGGGTCTACCACGTCGCGCCGCTCGGCACGGACGGCCCGCGGAGTCCGGCGGCGAAGCTCTTCGCCGACCGCGCCGTCGCCGTCGCTCCCGGGTTCGCCCTCGACGATGGCAACACGGCGGACGTGTCGGAGCTGTGCCGCCGACTCGACGGGGTTCCCTTGGCGATCGAGCTGGCTGCGTCGAGGGCCGGCGTGATGACGCCGGCACAGCTGCTCGGCGGATTGGACGACCGATTCCGGACGCTGTCGGGCGGTCGGTGGCGCCGACGCCAGGGGACGCTCGAGGCAACGGTCCGCTGGAGCTACGACCAGCTCGAAGCCGACGAGCAGCGGGTGTTCCGCGCGCTGGGGGTGCTGGCCGGCTCGTTCGACATCGGCGCCATCGCGGCCGTGTGTGAGCTCTCCGTGCCCGATGCGACCGACGTCGTGGAAGTGCTGTACGCCCGATCGCTCGTCGTCTCGAGCCGCGAGTCGCGCAGCCGGTTCCGTCTGCTGGAGACACTGAAGGCCTACGCGGAACGGCAGCTCGTCGAGGCGGGAGAGGTCGAGGTCGTGAGGGAGCGACATTGCATGCACTTCACGGGCGCGGCTCGCGCCGACACGCTGCTGGAGGCCTGGCGCCTCGAGCGCTGCATCGGCCTCCTGCCCGACGTCGCGAACCTCCTCCTCGCTGCGGACTGGTTGGAGACCCATCGTCGCTGGGACGACTTGGCCGAGCACCTCTTCGGGGTCGCGTTCGTGTCGGGCGACGAGGCGGCCTCGATGCTCGAGCGGCTGGCCCGCTGCCGCAGGCACCTGGTTCGTCAGGAAGCGATCGATGCCGTCGATCACGCCGCCATCTTCTGCACGATGGCGCTCGCCGACTGGATGGCGTACATCGACGCCACCGCCCGGCTCCGTACGTCGCCGAATCGACCGACCGCAGCCTTCGGCTACCTCTATCTCGCCCTCGTCACGGCGCGGCACGCCCCGGGCGAGGCGCACTCGATGATCGACCGGTTCGCGGATCTGGCCGGCGATGACGCGGCCGGCGACAACCGCGATCACGCGACGTTCTGGCGGTCCATGGTGGAGGCGATGAGTGGCGATCTCGTCGCGGCGGCACGACTGGCGACGGAGGTGATCGACCGGCCGGTCGGGCGGACGAGCCTCGCCCTCAACGCCAGGATGATCGCGGCGGTCGCGGCCTGGACGAACGACGAGCCAGGACCGCTCGTCGCGTTGGCCGACGAGCTGGAGACGGCGCACCGGTCGACCGGACGACTGGACCCGTACTACCAGAGCGTCGTCGGCTTCGCCCGCGCCCTCGTCGCGCTGAAGTCCGACGAGCTCGACGTGGCCGAAGCGGTCGTTCGTGACCAGGCGTGCGACGCCGCTTCCGGCCGCGTGACGCTGGTCGACGGCGACGCGCTCGGACTGCTCGCCGAGCTCGCTCGGCGCTCCGGCGATGTCGATCGCGCACGTGAGCTGATCATGAAGACGGGCCCCGGGCGATCGCCTGCCACGGTGGGCTTCATGCGATGGGTCGCCGGCCAGCTGGGACTGGGCGGCCAGCTCCAGGAGGCGTACTGCCGCAACATGTTCGACCTCGCGTGGATGGTCGACCGACCGCGAACCGCGCTCCGCCGTGAGCTCGAACGCCGCTCGTGGTGCTCGGACTGAGCGGGCCGGTCGAGCCTCACACGGCGTCATCGGCGGCGACGCCGTGATCGATGGCCCAACGCGTCGCAGCGGCGCGGTTCGAGACGCCGGTCTTCGTGTAGATGTGCTGGATGTGATGGTCGGCGGTCTTCGCCGAGATGAACAGCCGGCTCGCGATCTCGCGGGTCGTCAGGCCGTCGGCGATCAGTCGGAGAACCTCGACCTCGCGCGGGCTCAAGCCGCCGGGCGTCTCGACCTTGCCGGTCAGCTCGGCGCGAACCACCTCGATCTGCTGGCGGGCGTGCGTCGCGGCTGCGCCCAGATCGAGATCGGAACCCTCGTCGATGCACCGGGCGAACGCCTCGGGGCCGAGGGCGATCTCGAGCCGCTCGCTGACATCAGCGAGGTCGGGTACGTGGTCGAGGCTCGCCGGTTCCCGCATGATCGCGGCCGCCAGGGTGCCCGCAGCCTCGAGCCGACCGAGGCGCTCGAGGGCGTGGGGCAGGAGCGCGACGGTGATGATCAGCTGGGCGACGTTGCCCGCTAGCTGGAACGACTCGATCGCCGTCGCGAACATCCCGAGCGCTGCCTCCGGGTCGCCGTGCAAGGTGTGCACCCGGGCGGCGTCGCGGGCCAGGAAGCCCTCGAAGAAGTCCACGCCGTGCTCGCGCACCAGGTCGGCCCCCTCGTCCCACGTCGCGAGCGCTCGCGCCGGATCGGCGTGGGCGAGCGCCAGTCCAGCCGTCCAGAGTGCATAGGCGGCCCAGAACGGATTGCCCACGGCGCGGGTCGCCTCGATCGACTCGTCGACCAGGGCGAGCGCCTCGTCGACCCGTCCCGACGCCTGCAGGCCGTCCACATAGGCGGGAAGGCCGTAGGCTCGCGCCGATCCCGGCAGCCGGGCGACCCGACCCGCGAGCGCGACGTACGTGTCGAGATCGCCCGAGTAGACCCGGCCCAAGGCCTCGATGAACGTCGCCAGCCCGGGCTCGCACGGGTCGTACCGAGCGCACACCTCGAGCAGCGTGGCCGTGTGGGCGTGCTCGGCCGCCGTCACCGGTCGGCCCGTGAAGCACGCGTAGCCGGCACCCGTGTAGAGCCGGGGGAGCCGCGCGACGTCGGCCTCGGTCGCGGCGCCGAGGAGCTCGTTTGCCCAGGCGACCGGTTCGAAGTGCTGGGCCGGGGTTCCCATGAGGGCGGCGTGCGCGGCGACGTCGGTGGCGAGGTCGATCCGTCCCTGCCGCACGCTCCATCGATACGCGGCACGCAGGTTCGCGAGCTCCGCCGCGATCCAGTCCGACGCCGCTCGCCAACCGGGCCCGTTCCAGCTGTCCCAGCGTGTGGCCGCAGCGTCGGCGAACAGCGCCGCGTGGCGGTCGCGCAGCGTGTCGAGCGAGTCGTCCTCGGCGAGACGGTCGGCGGCGAACTGCCGGATGGTCTCGAGCAGGCGGTACCTGGTCGCGCCGCCGCGCTGCACGGCGACCACGAGCGACCGGTTGACCAGTGCATCGAGCTGCGCCAGGACTCCGATCTCATCGAGGCCGTCGACCAGTTCGGCGACCGTTTCCAGATCGAACCCGCCGGCGAACACGGATGCGGCGCGGAGCACGTCGCGCTCGTCGTGGCTCAGCAGGTCGTACGACCAGGCCACCATCTGCTCGAGCGTGCGCTGACGTTCTGGCCGGTGATCGGCGCCGGTGAGCAGCCGGAACCGGTGCTCCAGTCGATCGCACAGCTCGATCGCCGTCATCGAAGCCATGCGGGCCGCGGCGAGCTCGATCGCCAGCGGCAGACCGTCGAGGGTGCGGCAGATCTCCACCACCGCGTCGGCGGTCGCCGGCTCCGCGATTCCGAACCCTGGCCGCACCGCCTGAGCACGTTCGACGAACAGCGTCACCGCCTCGGACCCGACGCCGCCGTCGAGGCCCAACGGTGACACCGACATCCGTTGCTCGCCTGCGATCCAGAGGCTCTCACGCGACGTCGCCAGCACCTTCGGCGTCGACGAGCGGCCGGTGATTCGCTCGATTGCTCGGCCCGCCATTCCGGCGACGTGCTCGCAGTTGTCGACGACCAGCAGGACCCGGCGTCCGGCGACCGCGTCCGCCACGGCATCGACCACCGCGGTGTCGCCCTGCGGGGTGATGCCCAAGGCGTCGGCGACGGCGTCGGGGACCGCATCCGGATCGTCGACCGGTGCGAGCTCGATCATCCAGACTCCATCGGGGAAGTGGTCGGCGAGGCGGCCCGCAGCCTCGACCGCCAACCGTGTCTTGCCCACCCCTCCGACCCCCGTCAACGTGACGACGCGGTTGGCCAGGACCAAATCGACGACGCCGTCCGTCAGCCGATTGCGGCCGATGATCGACGACGCCGGGACCGGGACATGGCCCACCGTCCGCGCCTGCGCCATCACGATCGAAGTCTGGCAGAGCCCGAGCGAGCGCGTCACCGGCGCCCGACGGCCTCCCCATTTCGGGCTGCGACGACGAATGGGGAGGACTCCCGATGCCCGGCGGGTGGGCCGACCCGCATGATCGAAGCGTCCGGTTCACACAACGAATGGAGCACTGCCATGGACACCATCACCAACGCCGCCGTCGTGGAACGCGCCTACCAGGCCTTCAACGAGGCGGATCTCGCCATGCTCGACCGTCTCTTCTCGGACGATGCCACTTGGACGACGCCGGGCACCAGCAGCGCCGCCGGCACGGCCCGCGGCAAGGACGCCGTCTTCGCCCAGTTCGGTCGGTACGGCGGGGAGACCGACGGGACGTTCCGCGCCGACCTGGCGACCGTCTTCGAGAGCGACGACGGACGGGTGGTCGGACTGCACCACAACGTCGGGCGTCGCAACGGCAGGGAGCTCGACACCGACTGCTGCATCGTCTTCGAGGTCGAGAACGGGCGCATCACGTCCGGGACGGAGCACTTCCTCGACCTCCACAACTGGGACCAGTTCTGGTCCTGACGTCAAACCAGTGGGCGCGCCGGCGGAGCAGGGGTCGGCGCGCCCTGTGGTCGGCACACATGTGCGAATTCCGCTGATCCGAACGGCGGTCGGCGACGAACCCTTGGTGGAGCGACCGAGGTCGCTGCGCCAGGGGGCGCACCGGGGAGCAGCGATGTCGTCGATCGCCCTCGGGGGTGACTGCGACGGATTCATCCCGGTCCGGAACTCGGAGGTTCGAGATGAAGAGACCGACCACCCCACTCGTGTCGGCGGCGATCACGGCCGTCGCCGCAGTCACCGTGAGCATGTCGTCGTCTGCGGGTCATGCGGCGACCAATCCGCCGCCGGTCGTCGACTCCGAGTCATCGCCGGACGTCGGGTTCTCCGACAGGGGCGCCACCTCGTACACGTTCACCATCACCTATCGCGATGACGCTGCGATCGACGCCTCGACCATCGACGTGGACGATGTCGCCGTCAGCGGAGTGGCCACGACGCTGCTGGTGGTCAGCGCCGAAGCGTCGAGCACGACCAACACGACACCGCTGACGGCCGTGTACACCGTCCGGCCACCGGGCGGCTCGTGGGACGCCGCGGACGACGGGACGTACACAATCGCGCTGTCCGGCAACCAGGTCGGCGACGTCGGCTCGCCGCAGGCGTTCGTGTCGGCCGACTCGGCGCTCGGTTCGTTCACCGTCAGCGTGAGCGACGGGCCGATCGAGAATGGCCAGGTCAGCCTCAGGGACGGAGTGCTCCTGATCGTGGGCACCGGGGAGGGCGATCGAGTTCACGTGGTCAGCGCTGGGCCCAACCTCAAAGTCGTCGCCAGCTTCCTGAACGACGCTCAGCCCGAGTTCGAGCTGCAAGAAGTCGACAGCATCGTGGCGCAGCTCCGAGAGGGAGGCGATCACATCACCATCTCCGACAACCTTCAGGTGCCCGCGACCGTGCTCGGAGGGCCGGGCAACGACCGTCTCGTCGGCGGGAGCGGTTCATCGGTGCTGGTCGGCAACGCCGGCGACGACTTTCTGCTCGGCGGCGGCGGTCACGACATCCTGATCGGTGGAGACGGCAGTGACGGCATGGTCGGAGCGGCCGGTGACGATCTGCTGATCGGCGGAACGACCGACCATGATGCGAACGGCGACGATCTGCAGCGGCTGCGGGCGGAGTGGAGCTCCGACCAGGGGTACTCCGATCGAGTCTCGATCATCCGCACCGGCGGTGGGTCGCTCGGCGGTACCGCGCTCAACGACGTCACCGTGCACGACGACCTCGACGTCGATCGCCTCACGGGCGCCGCCGACCGTGACTGGTTCTTCTCGGGCGTGGGCGATCGCGTCACCGACAGATCCAGCGACGAGGAGCAGGACTGACGACGGCCGAGGGCGACCGCCGCTGGCTAGGGCGCGGTGCGATCGTCCCCGTCGAGCTGGCGGAGGAGGCCGTGGATGTCACCGAGCACCCACACCGACGCGATCAGCCGGTCGGAGAACGCGAACACGGCAGCACCGGCATACGAGAAGCGGCGTCCGGTCGGCGAGCGCCCGAACACCTCACCGCGGTGGGTTCCCGTGTACGTGAGACGGGCGAACGTGGTGTCGCCCTCGCTCACCGTCTGGTCGACCCGGTTGTGGAAGTCCGGCGCGAACGCTCGGATGAACTCGACGTACTCGCCGAACTCCTCGTGACCGACCTTCTCCTGGCCGAGCGAACCCCGGAAGCGCACATCGGGTTCGAGCAGTTGGTCGAGGACGCTCGTGTCGAACCGGTTCCACATCTCGTCGTAGAACCGTCGGACGAGGACGAGCTGGCGATCGCGGTCCACCCCGGCAGTCTCGCGCCCGGCAAACGCTTCAGCCCTCTGCGTTCGCCGCGATCCGCACGAGCGCCACCCTGCAGACCGCCAAGTACGGCGCGGCCGGCCATGGGACACCGAAGCCGACCTGCGATCGATCCGGGCCGAGACGCTCGACCGTGTGGTCGGTCGCGGGCACCCCGGCGACCTTCCAGGCCCAGCGCACCCCTTCGTCGTACTCGGTGATCTCGAACGGGAGGCGCAGACCCCCGACGGTGGTGATCACCCCCGTCGCGCCGGCGCGCATGCCGCCGCCGTCGTCGTCGAGGCGGGCGTCGCGCACGGTCGGTCCCCAGATCGGCCAGCAGTCGATGTCGGTCAGCACGCGCCAGGCGACATCGGCCGGCGCCCCGAAATCGCGGTGAACCCAGACCTTGCGCACCCGATCACCGTACCGACGCGACCGTCGGGTGGCCCCGCCGGATCGGCGACCGCCGCGTGATCAGCGGTCGCGCAGGCCCTTGCCGGCGAGGATCCGGGGCGCGCACTTCTCGACCCGAGCTTGGCGCGTCGCAGCTCGCTTGGCCCCCGAGATGTGCAGGTGGTACTCGCGCCGACGCCCCGGCGTCAACGACTCGAACGCCGACCGGAACCTCGGGTCGGCGTCGATGCGAGCCTGCAGCTCGTCGACCAGGACCAGCTCGGGAGCAGGGCCGACCTCCAACCCCGCCTCCTCGACGGCGATCGCTTCGGCGACGTACGACCGGACCGTATCGGCGAGCCGGACGACGTCGCCCACCGACGTGAACGTCATGCGCCGCGCCGACCGAGAGTTCGGGCCCTGCTCCTCGAGCACGCCGTCGGGGTCGCGCAGCAGCGCGCCCTTGAAGAACATCAAGGCGAGGAAGTCCCTCATCTCCTGAATGATGGCGATGTTGCTGCCCTCGCGCGAGAAGCACGGCTTACCCCACTTGATCGCCTCGCTGAGGCCACACTCGAGCAGGATCGGACGCAGGGCGGAGATCTCGTCCGGCCAACGCTCGGAGTGTGCGATGTCGGCGTCGCCCGTGACGTTGGTCACCATCGGGTCAGGGTAGCGAGCGATGGGAAATCGATCGACCCCCGAACGGGTTGAACCGACCATGAGCGCGACCGCAGTCAGCGAGGCGACCCGAGGACGGGTGCGCCTGGAGGACAACCCGAGGTGGATCCGCGGGACGATCGGTGGCCGTACGGTCGTCGACAGCCGCCGGTCCCGCTTCGTCTGGGAGATCCCGTACTACCCGGCCTGGTACTTCCCGGTCGAGGACGTCGTCGGTGAGCTGCGGGAGAACGGTCGGACATTCCGATCGCCGAGCCGGGGCGAGGGCACGCGCTACGACCTGCACGTCGACGGCCGAGTGATCCCCGATGCCGCATGGCGTCACCTCGATTCCCCGATCGAGGAGCTCCGCGCCCTGGTCCGCATCGAGTGGGGTGCGATCGACGCCTGGTTCGAAGAAGATGTCGAGGTGTTCGTGCACCCGCGCAGCCCGTACGCACGCATCGACGTGCTGCCGACGTCGCGCCACGTCCGGGTGCTGGTCGACGGCGAGGTGGTCGCCGACACCGCACGAGCGTCCGTGCTCTACGAGACCGGCCTGCCGCCCCGCTACTACATCCCCAAGACCGACGTCCGGATGGATCTGCTGGCGCCGACCGCCACGACGACCGGCTGCCCCTACAAGGGGTTCGCCAACTACTGGAGCGTCACCGTCGGCGGGACCACCCACCAGGACCTCGCGTGGGGTTACCGCACTCCGCTGCCGGAGTCGACCGGCATCGCCGGGTTGGTGTGCTTCTACAACGAGCGCGTCGACCTCGAGATCGACGGCGAGCTGCTCGCCCGCCCTCGCACCAAGTTCAGCTGACGCCGAGCCTCGGCCGGGGCCGCGCCGTCGAGCGCGTAACCTCGTGGGCATGCTGGCGTCAGATGATGCCGAGCGCACGGTCGAACCGTTCGGCGCCTCGAGAGCGCGGACGCTCCTGCTGGTCGTCTACATCGGCGCCTACTCGGCGTGGTTGCTCGTCTACGGGTTGCCGGTCGACCGCATCTCCGTGCTGCTGTCCGTGGCGATCTTCTTCGTCGTCGGTACCGTCGGTCGGCCGCCCGAGCAGTGGTTTCGCATGCTCGGTGATCTCTCGATCGTGGTCGCCATGTGGCTGGTCTACGAGGAGAGCAGGGGATTGGCCGACGGGCTCGGCGCGCCGATCCAGGTCGAGTCCGTGCGCAACCTCGATCGCTGGCTGTTCGCCGGCGCCGACCCGACGGTCTGGCTCCAGACCCGATACCTCCGGGCGCCCGGTGACGAGCAGTGGTACGACATCGTCGGTTCGACGGTGTACCAGTCCCACTTCATCGTCCTCCCGTGCGTCACCGCCGTGCTGTGGCTGGTCGACCGAGGACAATGGTTGCGGCTGATCCGTCGCTTGGCCACGGTGTTGTTCGTCGCCTGCGCGATGTTCGTCGTGATGCCCACCGCACCGCCCTGGATGGCCGGGGGCGGAAGGAACGCCTCGGGCCTCGAGCTCCAGGCGCTTCCGCCGCTGCGTCGGCCGGCCGGCAACGGATGGCGGGCCCTCGGAATGGACGCCTACGTCGCGTCGTGGGAGCACGGCCGTGATTGGGTCAACCAGGTCGCCGCGATGCCGTCGCTGCACAGCGCCTTCGCCCTGCTCGTCGTCGTGTTCTTCTTCCCCAGCGTCGGGGGTGTGCTCAAACGGGGCCTCTTGCTCCTCTACCCACTCGCGATGGCGTTGGCCCTCGTCTACTTCGCCGAGCACTACGTCGTCGATGCGCTCGCCGGCTGGCTGCTCGTCGGCGGTTCGTTCTGGGTGTGGGATCGGATCGAGCATCGCTGGCCCACCTTGCGGATCGATCGAAGTGGAACGAGCGCGCTCGAGACTCCTTGCCCCGACCCCGCACCGCCCGCCTATCCTGTCGGGTGCGGACTCGAACACGACGGGGCGGTATCACGGTGACGAGACGACTGGTTCTGATCGCAGCGCTGGCGATCGTGGCGGCGGGATGCGGCGACGACGACGATGAGCCGGCCACCACCGATGAGCCGGTCTCCACCGAGGCGGCCACGGGAACCGATGCGCCCCTCGAGACGGATGCGCCGATCGAAACCGATGCGCCGGTCGAGACGGATGCGCCGATCGAGACGGATGCGCCGATCGAGACGGATGCGCCGATCGAAACGGATGCACCTGCGGCGACCGATGCTCCAGCCGCGACCGATCCGCCGACCGATGGTGTCAGTTGCGATCGCGACGCCGTCGCCGTCCAGGGCGAGTCGCCGCCTGCACTGGACGATCGTGTCCGGCTGACGGGTGTGATCATCATCCAGACCGACGACGGCAACATCTGGTTGGTGCTGTGCTGGCGGGGCAGCTGGGGAGACGGCGCACCGGTCGACCTGTTCAGCGCGTTCGCCCAGATCGGGGTCGGCCCGACCGGCAACGCATCAGTCGTCGACTGGCAGTACCACGACGGGAAGTCGACCGTCGGTGGCGAGACGGCGTCCGGCCCGTTCCAGCCGGTGTTCATCCAGGGAGCCGAGGGACGAGCGACGGCGTGGTACTCGGGATTGAGCTCGTCCGGACCGATCGACGGCATGCTGATCTTCGAGACCGCCTCGTGGGAGACGGGCGCCCCCGAAGCGGCTCGCTGGTCGGGGACGGTGAGCTTCACGGACGATGACGTCGTCCGCGTGCCATCGCTGGGCGACGGGTTCCGCTCGGTTCCGGTCGACGTCGCGCGGTGGCCGAACTTCGACGCCGACGGTGCGACCTGATCGTGGGCGGTGACCAGGAGACCGCCGACCGGTTGCGGGCCCGGGCCGCCGAGATCGAGCGGAAGCTCGCCGAGATCGAACAGGCGGCGACCACCGCCGCGGGTGGCATCGGTTTCGGCAAGCGCGTCGGCGAGGGCACCAACATCGCCGTCGAGCGGATCGCCGAGGTGTCGATCCACGCCGGGCTCCACTCCGAGCTGACCGGCATCCGGCGCGCCCTGGAGAAGTTGGAGGCCGGGGAGGAGGCGCGCTGCGACGAGTGCGGCGCCGTCATCCCGGCCGAACGACGCGAAGCGCTGCCGTGGGCGGTGCGGTGCGTCGACTGCGCGGTCTGACCGCTGATCCGACGATTGCCGACCGCCGGCGCCACACGTCAGGGTGCATCCGGAGCCTGCTCGGCACCGAACACCGCCGGTCGATTCATCGCGATCCACCGGTCGACCGCCTCCCACTGGTCGAGCATCCACGGACCGACCCGCTCGCGCTCGGTGGGGATGTCCGGCTTGGGCACCGACCAGTACGCCGCGTGCACGCGGCGTCGCAGCGGCACGTTCCGCCAGATCTGTCGCAGCGAGTGGAGGTCCTCGAGACCGACGTGCACGACGAACACGACGGTGAGATCGTCGCGTGCCGAGAGGGCGGCGGCGGCGGCCGAGATGCGCGGTGGCAGCACGTTCGTCATCAGGGCCGCTCGGTCGGCGTCCTGGTCGCGGCCGGCTCGATGGAGCGCTTCGATTGCACCGTCCCACCGCCGCGGCGTCCAGTTGCCGCCCTCGGGGAAGACGATCATCACGCTCTCGTCGTCCATCGTGGCGCACATCTCGGCGATCGCAGCGAGGTTGGCGGTGGGGTCGGCCGGGTCCGGTCGCAGGAAGCGGTGCGGTAGCCGCAGCATCATGTGGTTGATGAACGGATCCCAGAGCAGCTTGGTCGTGCCGAGCATCCGGAGCTGACGGCGGTAGTCCTGGATCACCGTCCTGGCGAGCAGGAATGCGTCGCCCGGTCCGGCGTGACGGGCGAACGTCAGGATCGGACCGTGGATGCGCTCCGTCATCGGGAGCACGAACTCGAAGCCCAGGTAGACCCGCAGGGCGCGGGTGACGAGCTCGAGCCACCAGCCGAACACACGGTTGTGCGCCCGCTGCATCGGACGGGTGCGGACGGCGAGCCCGAACCCGGACGCGATCCACAGGGCGAACGTCGCCAGCAGCCCGACGAACTCTGTCACGCACAGCGCGATGCCCAGGCCGCCGACGCGCGAGAAGCGCCACCGCTTCCGGTCGAACACGTCGAGGACGGCGAGCAGCGCGTGGAGCACCGGCGCGAGCACCGTGATCACACCGGTGCCCACGAACACGATCGGTGTCACCACGAGGACGCGCACGACCCTCGGCGGCACCCAGACGGCGGACGGCTTCCCCATGGTTCCCCTTCGCGGACCATTCTGCGGCCTGGACCCGAGCCGTCGACGACCCGGGCGAAACGCGCCGGTCGATAGCCTCCGCACCATGACGACCGGTCGCCCCCAGCACGATCCGAAGGTCGCATTCGTGCTCGGCGGCGGCGGCCTGCGGGGTGCCGCCGAGGTCGGCATGGTCAAGGCGCTCGCCCGGGCCGACGTGCGGCCCGACCTGGTGGTCGGCACGTCGATCGGCGCGATCAACGGGGCGATCGTCGCGTCCGGCCCGCTGGACGAGATGGTCGAGCGGCTCGAGGGGATGTGGGGTGAGCTCACCCGCTCGGGTGTGCTGCGCGAGGGGCTGCTCAACCGGGTCGTCAACATCGCCCGTCACGGCACCCACCTGCATTCGAACCACGCCATGCGCCAGCTGATCGAGCACTGGCTGCCGCACCGGACGTTCGCCGAGCTCCCGGTCCCGTTCCAGTGCCCGGCAGCCTGCATCGAGACGTCCGCCGAGTGGTGGTTCGAGTCCGGGTCACTGATCGACGCGCTGATGAGCTCGTGCGCCGTACCGGGACTGCTCCCGCCCGTCGAGGTCGACGGCCGGCACTTCATCGACGGCGGCGTCGTGAACTCGATCCCGATCTCGCGGGCGGTCGAGCTCGGCGCGACGACGATCTACGTGCTGCACGTCGGCAACATCGACGCCCCGCTGCGCGTGCCGCGCAGCGCGTGGGACGTCGCGTTCGTCGCCTTCGAGATATCGCGACGCCACCGGTTCCACCGCGAGATCGACGACCTGCCCGAGGGCATCACGATCCACGTGCTCCCCACCGGCCTCGATCCGCACGCGCGCTTCAACGATCCGTCGAAGCTCCGCTACAACCACAGTGCGGCGATCCGCAACGGCATCGACCGCGCCGAGGCGGAGACCGCGCGCTACCTCGAGAAGACGATCGTGTGAGCCGCGCCCGGACCTTTCCCGAGCGCACGTTCGGCGTGCTGCTCCACCCGTCGTCCCTGCCCGGGCCCGCGCCGATCGGCACGATCGGCCGACCGGCGCACGTCGTCGTCGACTGGCTGGCCGAGGCCGGCGCCGGCATCTGGCAGATCCTGCCGCTGACGATGAACGGCAAGGACGACTCCCCCTACTTCAGCCGGTCGGCGTTCGCCGGAAACCCGTGGCTCGTCGATCTGGCGCACCTCGTCGAGCACGGTCTGCTCGACGACGCCGATGGAGACGTCGTCGACGCCGTCGGTGGACTCGGTGCGCTGGGCGACCGCATCGACTTCGACGCCGTCCGCGCCCGCAAGTGGCCATTGCTGCGCGCCGCCGCGGATCGGCTGTGCTCCGACCCCGACCATCCGTGGCACGCAGCGTTCGCCGAGTTCCGCGATGGTGGCGACTGGGTCGGCGGCACGTGTCACTACTTCGCGCTGCGCGACCTGCACCGGGCGCCGTGGTGGGAGTGGCCGTCGCCGATCCGACTGCGCGACCCCGAGGCCGTCGCCTCGTCACGACGCGACCTCGCCGCCGCGATCGACACCTGGGCTGCGGTGCTCTTCCTCTTCGAGCAGCAGTGGCGAGAGGTGCGAGCCACCTGTCGCCGCCGAGGGCTTCGCCTCCTCGGCGACATCCCGATCTACGTGGCACCCGACTCGGCCGACGTGTGGCTCCATCGCCATCTCTTCACCGTCGGCGAGGACGGGGTGCTCGAGACACAGGCCGGGGTGCCGCCCGACTACTTCTCCGCCACCGGGCAGCTCTGGCGGAACCCGCTCTACCGCTGGGACGTCATGGCCGTCGGCGGGTACTCGTGGTGGCTGTCGCGGCTGCGCCGCTCGCTCGAGCTCTCCGACATCGTCCGCATCGACCACTTCCGGGCCCTCGCGGCCTACTGGGAAGTGCCGGGAGACGCCGAGGACGCGTCGGGAGGGCGTTGGGTGCCCGGCCCCGGACAGCGGTTCGTCGACGCCGTGCGCGCCGAGTTCCCGGCCATGCCGTTCGTGGCCGAGGACCTGGGCGATCTCGACGACGACGTGCACGCGCTCCGTGACGACAACGACCTGCTCGGGATGCGCATCCTGCAGTTCGGCTTCGACGGGCTGCCCGACAACCCTCATCGCCCCGACAGCGTCGTCGCGAACAGCATCGTGTACACCGGCACCCACGACAACGACACGGTGGTCGGCTGGTGGACGGAGCTCGACGTCGAACGTCGGAGGTTGGTCGCGGACACGTTCGGCATCGACGTCCACGCCGACGACGAAGAGGTGGCGTGGGCGGTCATCGAGGCAGCGATGGGCACCCGCGCCGTCGCCGCGATCGTCGCGGTGCAGGACGCTCTGCACCTACCGTCCACGGCCCGTATGAACGTGCCGTCGACGACCAGCGGCAACTGGAACTGGCGGATGGCCGACGGTGTCCTCGACGACGCGCTCGCCGAGCGCCTGCGACGGGTCGCGGTGCGCCACGGCCGCGTTGCACCCGAGCAACCGATCACCTGAGCGCCGACGGGCTCAGCCGTTGACGTCGGGGCCGATCGTGGAGCCGGCCGGGGCGTCGACGCGGTCGACCAGACGATCCTCTCCGGCGCTCTCGGCACAGTGTGCGCAGCAGAAGATGCCGTCGTCCGACTCGACCCCGTGCCCCAGGATTCGCGTGCCGCACTCTGCACAGTCCGGAGCCACCCACGCGGCTGCGCACTCGATCGAATCGAACGTGCTCGATGCTCCGTCGTGGAGCGTCACGGTGAAGGCCTTGTCGTAGAAGTTGCCGCAGACCGCACACGTGCCGCCGGACTTCGTCGATGTCATGACCGCCGCGTACCCCTGGGCACGGCGGGCGAAACCGACGAGCGCCGGATCACTCGATCGGGGTCGTCACACTGTGGACGGCACCACCCAGATGGACACCGCGCACGACGATCGGCACCTTGCGGGCCCTGGTCGCCCGCGGCCGGCGGTCCGGGTCTGCGAGTGCGGGCGGCTCGAGCCCGATCGCACTGCGCAGGTTGAGCAGCGTGCTCGCAGACGCCCACGCCTGCGGGGCGCACGAGCTCGGGTACGAGACGGGTGCCGGCACCTCGTCGCGGGCGATCCCGGCGAAGAGCTCGGGTGGCCGACCCTCGAAGTGGGTCGTCGCGTCGAGCGCCGCGTCGAAGATCACGTCGACGAGGTCGCTGCGACCGTAGCGGGCAGCTCCGGCCGCCACGAGGGCGGTGTCGTGGGGCCAGACCGAGCCGTTGTGGTAGCTGAGCGGGTTGTAGGCGACCGCCGACGTCGCGAGCGTCCGCAGCCCCCACCCCGAGAACAACTCCTCGCCACCGCAGCGATCGAGGTACCGATGGGCATGCTCCGGATCGGCGATTCCACACCACAGGGCGTGGCCCGGGTTCGTCGTGACGGAGTCGATGCACCGGCCGTCCGCGGTCACGCCGAGCGCGAACGACGAGTGACGCTCGTCCCAGAAGGCCACGTTGAAGTCGCGCGCCAGCGCTGCGGCTTCCGCTCGCAGCGCGTTCGGATCGAGTCCGGGCGACGGATGGTGCTCGGCGAGGTCCGCGGCGCCCAGCAGCGCGGCGTATGCGTAGCCCTGGACCTCGACGAGCGCGATCGGGCCGGCGGGCTCGGAGCCGTCCGCGAACGTGATGCCGTCGCCCGAGTCCTTCCACCCCTGGTTGCGTAGTCCGTGCTCGGAGCTGCGCTCGTAGTGCACGAACCCCGACGGCGTCTCGCCTCGCTTGGCGCGAACCCACCCGATCGCGGCGGCGACGTGCGGCCACAGCGCGGCGAGGGCCTCGCTGCCGAGGTGGCCCCATCGCCAGGTCTCCGCCGCCAGCATGACGAACAGCGGGGTGGCGTCGACGGTGCCGTAGTAACGGCCGCGCTGATCGAACGAGGCGCTGGCGCTGTGCCGGCGCAGCTCGTGGATGATCTTGCCGGGCTCCTCCTCGATCGCAGGGTTGGTCGCCGTTCCCTGGAGCGCGGCGAGCGACGTGAGCACGCCGATCGCGAGATCTGGCTCGAACGGCAGCGTCATCCAAGCGCTCAGCAGCGAATCACGTCCGAAGAGGGTCATGAACCATGGCGCTCCCGCAGCGATCACCACGCGCTCGGGATGGGTCGGGTCGTAGATCCTCAAGGACGCGAGATCGGCGAGCGCACGATCGAACGCGATCGCCACGCGAGCGTCGGTCGTCTCGACGTGGGCGACCCCTGCCGACGGTGGCGCAGGGACGGCCGGGCGCGCGGCCGCGATGGGGCGGTCGACGGGGAACAGGATGCCGGCCGGCTCACCGTCCCAGGCGGGCTCGAACGAGATGCGAATGATCCGGCGGTCGCGCGGCGCGCACGTCACCGACCACGTCAGGCGGCCGAGATCCGGGTCGGCGGCGTCGGGCTCGGGGTCGAACCTCACCGCCACCTCGAGATCGGGCCGAGCTCGGTCGGTCAGGCGGAGCCCGCCGGGTTCGATCGTCAATGCGCCCGGATCGCCGTGCGGCCGCCCGGCCTTGACGTCGAAGAGGTGGGCGAAGTCCGTGCCGATCTCGACCGTGACCGTCCGGTCGATCTCCGCGGTGCCCGAGTTGTGGATCTCGACGTCGTGGCGAGCGCCCCGCCCGATCCATTGGCGGTGGACGTAGAACTCGGCCGGCTCACCGGAGGCAGCGGGTGCCTGCGGGTCGGGCTGCGAGACCGACACGGCGTGGAACGGAGCCGGGACGACCGTGCGGAGATGGCGATGCGGATGCGGAGCGAGCGGGTCGGCAACGTGGTAGCGGAAGCGGGACACGATCCGGATGTCCTCGAACACGATGCCGTCGCTCGGCGCGACGACCGCTCCGTCCCAGCGTGCGACGGTGAACGTCCGGCCGTTGACGAGCGTGACCGCGCCCGCAGCGGCAGCGGCCGCCCCGGTCGGCTCGTTGAACGGTTGGCTCACGGAGCTTCATTGTCGCGAACGTCTTTGGCCGACGCGGGGACCCCTGGTTGAGCGGGTGTCATCAGGGGTACGTTGCGTCTCAGTCACCCGGAGTCGGCGAGGAGATGCCATGTCGGTCTTCCACTTGAGCTGTCCGGATTGCGGGGCCGGGCTCGAACCGGTCGAGGCCTGGATCTGGCGGTGCGCGGCCTGCGAGCACAGGTTCGAGGTCTGCGGGGGCTTCGTGGTCGACGCGCCAGCCGACTCGCCCTGTGCGTCCTCGCCCCGCGCGACCTCGCCCCGTGCGCCGGCGACCGCCGCGACCGAGCCGAGCCGGACCTGACGGTCGGCGCGGCTCGGTCCGCGGCGCGGTCGATCACTTCGCAGCGACGAGCTCCTTGCCCAGCCGGTCGAGCTCGTCCTGAGGCATGTGCTCCCGCAGCTTCGGGAACATCTCGGACTCCTCCTCGTCGGCGTGGTGCCGGACGTTCTCGATGAGCACCGTCATCTTGGCTGCGAAGACGTCCATGGTCGAGACGTCCGCGATCTCCCGCATCAGCACCTTCACGACGTGGTGCTCCTGGCCGCTCTCGTCGATGAGCTCCGTCAGCTCGTCGACGTCGAGGTCGCGAACCGCCGGGTAGAAGATCTCCTCTTCGATGCGCGTGTGGGTCTCGAGCTCGGTGAAGATCTGCTGCTGCACCGACCGCATGCGCTGCTCGTCGTCGGCCTCCTTGGCGGCCTCGAATTCCTCGAACAGGGTGCGGACCTTGTCGTGGTCGTCGGTCAGGACTTCGGTGGCGTCACTCATTGGGAACCTCGTTCCGGAAGGCGACCATCGTCGGTGACGGTCGGGGGTCCGGTTGGTATCCCGCGTCGACCCGGCCGAAACCGCCGACCACCGACACGAACGGGTGAATCTCGACTCCCGAGTCCGAACTCAGGCAGCGCGCGCCGACGTGGCGGCGATCGCGCCCGTGACGCGGGTTGCACCCGGCCTCGGCCGCTCGAGCACCGACGTGTAGATGTCGACGTACCGCGCGGCCATCGCAGCTGCCGTGAACCGTCGAGCGACCGCTCTGCAATCGGCCTCGTCGATCTCGTCGAGGTGACCGAGCGCGTCGACCATGCCGTCGAGATCGTCGCAGACGAAGCCCGATCGACCGTGGGACACCACCTCGGGCACCGATCCGCGGCGGAGCGCCACGACGGGGGTGCCGGCCGCCATCGCCTCGATCATCACGAGGCCGAACGGCTCCGGCCAGTCGATCGGGAAGAGCAGAGCGGCCGCATCGCCGAGGAAGGCCGGCTTGGCCGCCTCGTCGATCTCGCCGAGGAACTCGACGTCGTGAGCGCCGAACAGCGGCGCGATCTCCTCGGTCCAGTAGTCGACGTCGAGCGGGTCGATCTTGGCGGCGACGCGAAGCGGGAGCCCCACTCGCCGGGCGATCTCGACCGCCCAGTCGGGGCGCTTCTCGGGGGTGATGCGCCCCAGGAATGCGAGGTACTGGCCGCGCCCGTTGGGACGGTCGAGGTACGGGTCGAGCTGGAGACCGTTGTACGCCGTCCCCAGCCAGGGCAGGTCGAGCTCGGCCAGCGCGCGCCGTTGGTCGTCGCTGATCGACACCAAGCCGACGTTCGGATAGGAGGGGAGCGTCGCTCGAAGCTCAGGGAGGTCGAGGCGTCCGTGCATCGTGATGACCGTGGGCGCCGTCGCGAGTCCGCAGAACGGCAGCGTCCACAGGTCGGTGTGAGCGTGGATCACGTCGAACTCATCAGCGCGGGAAAACACCTCGGAGAGCATTCGCAGATGAAGGTGCGGGGCGATGCGTTCGAGCTCGGCGCGGGTCATCGTCAGCCTGAGCGCCTCCGGTGCCATCGGGACCAGTCGGGCGCGCGTCGTCGATGTCGCCGTCGCGAACAGCGTCACGTCGTGGCCGAGCTCGACCAGCTCGTCACAGAGACCGGCGATCACGCGCTCGGTGCCGCCGTACGCTTTCGGTGGGACGGACTCGTAGAGCGGCGCCACCTGGGCGATTCGAAGCGGGGACTTGGCCGGTGCCAGCATGTTCACTCCTCGATCGACGGGCGTCGAACGCCCGGCTGCCGTGTTCGCGCCCTTCCCGCGGAAGCCTCGCGGACCGGACGAACGACGGGCTCGCTACCCTGATTCTGGCGGCCCGAAACACCGATCCACCGATCGGGTGACGTTGGCGAGCGGGCCCGGCGGCATCCGACCCGACGGCCTGGACCGATCCGCTCCGTAGCCGCGATGCTGTCGGTCATGACCGAACCGATCCGTGTCGGGCACCTCTCCGACACCCACTTCTTGGAGCGCGGTGCCGCGCCCGAAGGTGGCCACGCCTACGACACCGCCGCCGCCTTCGACGCCGTGCTCGACCACCTCGGCGATCACGATCACCTCGACATGGTCGTCGTCACCGGCGACGTCGCCGATCACGGCCGGCCCGAGCAGTACGCGCTGGCCATGGCGGCGTTCTCGCGGTTCGACGTGCCGGTGCACCTGTGCCCCGGCAACCACGACTTCGACGACCCCTTCCGGGCCGGGTTCGCCGACAGCGGGATCGGCACGCCGCGCGTGCTCGAGGTCGGGTCGTGGGCATTCCTGTTCGTCGACTCGAACGCCGGGAGGATGATCCCGGGCGACGGCGATCGCCTCGTCGACCCGCCCGGCGACCACCGCATCGCGTCGAACGGCGCGCTGGGCGAGCGCGAGTCGGGATGGGTGCGCGATGTGTGTCGGAGCACGAGCGCCGAACACGTCTTCGTGTGGGTCCACCACCCGCCGGGGTGTGACGTGCCGCTCGTCGCCGATGCCGACTACGCCACCGAATGGACGGCGCTGCTCGGTGACCTGCCGGAGATCCGTGGCATCGGGGGCGGGCACACGCACATCCCGGCGGAGTACAGCTTCGAGGGTCGATCGGTGCACGTCGCCCCGTCGCTCAAGAACAACTTCGATCTCGACGTCGACACGTGGCTGCCTCCCGGCTACCGGACGTTCGAGTTCCACGACGACGGACAGTTCACCAGCGAGCTCCATCTCGTCGACGACGAGCGCTGGCCGCGCCGACCGTTCGGCCGGGCCATCAGATCGCTGTTCATGGGCGAGCTCACGTACGCCCAGCTCGCCGAGATCGTCGCCAGGCGGGCGAACGCGAACGACTGAGCGCTGCGGTCTCAGGTACCCCGCCAGGCCGCGGCCAGCAGCAGTGCGAGCGCGGTCAGCAGCCCCGCGAACTTGAGCATCGTGGCGACCTGGGTGACCTGGGTGAGACGCTCGATGTCCTCCAGGTCGCCGCCGGCCAACAGGCGGGTCAAAGAGCGACGGAACAGCAACGTCTCGACCAGGTCGGCGACGGCGCCGCCGGCAACGGCGCCACCGATCGAGAGGCGCGCGGCCGTCGATGCGACCGCGAGCCCCGTGACGGCCGCCGCGAGCACGACGTACGCGGGGATGAACAGCGCGATGTCGCGGGTCGCTCCGCGGCGCAACTCGGCCCAATCGTTGCGTTCGATGAGTTCGTAGGCGCCGAGGGACTGGGCTCGGGCGTACCCGGCCGGGAGACCGATCGCCCGTGCGAACCAACCGAGCGCGGCGACGAGCACGGTCACGAGCGCGAGCGTGGCGAGCAGGCGTTGCCACGTGACGTCCCACGTCGCAATCGGCAGACGCATGGATGTGCGTCGTTCAGATCGGGAGTCCGAGGCCGGCCACGGGTGAGGCCACGGACATCTGGGGAGGCTCGGCCATCAGGGGCATGAAGTCCTGCATCGCCGCCTTCATCGCGTCGGTCTGACCGTGCTGGTGCATCGCGTGCTCGTCGCTCATCAGCGCGAAGAACCAGAACGTGTTCGCGTCCCCTCGGTGGTACGAATACACCTCCACGCCGGGCTCCTCGCGCGCCGCCTCGACCATGCGGGCCAGCACCTCGGTCATTGCGTCAGCTTCGCCTTCCCGGCAGGTCAGCGAACCGATCATCGACACCTTGCTCATCGCACACCCCTTTCGCCACCGCGATAGCACACCCTGGACTCGCGTCCTGATCCAGCCTTGCCTTGGAGCGGTCGGGTGGGGTAACCACGGGCTCGTCGGGGTCGATCCCGACGTGACCCGAAACGAGGAGCCATGAAGACGATCCACCACGTCCTCGACATCGCCGCCGGCCACGATGCCGTTCGGCACGCGATCACCACCCGGGAAGGCCTCGCCGGCTGGTGGTCGACCAAGGTGGCGACGGCGTTGGCCGAGACCGGAGCGCTCATCGAGTTCACGTTCGAGGAGGGCTTCAACCCCGACATGCAGATCACCCATCTCGACACGTCGTCGGTCGAGTGGAAGTGCATCGGGGGTCACGAGCCCTGGGCCGACAACACGTTCCGGTTCGAGCTGCACGATCTCGACGACGGGCGAACCCGGCTGCGGTTCTGGCAGCACGACGCGACCGAGCTGAGCGACGACGAGTACGGGATCTACAACTTCAACTGGGGCTACTACCTCCAGAGCCTGCTCGAGCTCGTGACGACCGGCACCGGTCGTCCGCACGAGCCGTCGCCGAGCTGAGCGACGATCAGTCGCCGGTCAACACCCCGACCGGGACCGCCTCGACGCCCGTCACACGCGGGAGCCCGCTCGGGCACGACGACTCCTCGCCGGCCCCGACATCGGGCGTCAGGACGTCATCGGCGCCCGCGACCCGACGCAGCAGGAGCAGCACGGGCACGGCCAGCGCGGTGACCGATCCGCCCACCACGTAGCCGGCGCTGAGCGAGCGCGCGTCGGAGACGGCGCCGAGCCCGGCCTGCCCGCCCACGCCGCCGACGGACGAGACCATGGCGTCGAACGACACGACGGTCGCCCGGTGCTCGCTCGGGGTCACACGGTGCAGGTACGCCTGCCGTACCGGCATCGTCACGCCCATCGCGATCGCGATGACGAGCAGCGCGCCGACGGCGACTGCGAACGACGACGTGACTCCCATCGCGATCGATGCGACCGTGCTCACCGATGACGCCCACAGCAGCATCGTCGTGCGGCGTCCGCACCGTCGGCTCAACACCTCGACGACCTGGTTGCCGACGATCGTCGCCAGCGACACGGCCGCCGTCACCAGGCCGACCACCCACACCGCGTCGCGTTCGAGCAGCTCGAGGAGGTAGGGCTGGGAGGCGTAGAACGCCCAACCGATGAACACGCCTCGCACGGCGCCGGACGTCATGAGAAGCCGGAGACCGGGGTGTCGCCAGCCGTGGGCGATGCCGACACTGGCCTGCTCGCGCATCCGCCTCGGCAGCTCGCGGGCGCGGAGCGTCGCCGGGGTGAACCCGATCTCGGTCATCAGCCGACCCGCGACGAGGAAGACGGCGCCCAGCAGGCATGCGCGCGACACGTACGGCACGGCGAGATCGAGCTGACCGAGGAAGCCGCCGGCGATCGTGCCGACGAACATCGCAACACCGCTGACCTGTTGGCCGCGGGCGAACACTGCGTCGAGGGCGTGATCGTGGCCGAGCGCCTTGAGCCCGTCGACGAGCCACGCTTCGAGGGCCCCGGAGTAGAACGTGAAGCCGAGCCCCATCAGCACCGAGACGGCGCCGAAGACGACGATGCCGCCACCGGCCTCCGCCGCGATCACGTAGAGCACGGTCGTCGCCGCGAGCACGCCGACGCTCAGCAGGTACGACACCCGACGACCGAGCGTGTCGGCGGCCACACCGGTCGGGATCTCGAAGATCACCATCCCCGCCGAGAACAGTGCATTGGCGAGGAACACCTCGGCGATCGTGAGGCCGGCCTCGAGCAGGAAGAGCGTGTTGACACTCCAGATCAGCGACGCGGCGAGCGTGTACATCCCGGCGAGCGCCATGTAGGTGCGGATCACGTGTTGCGGGTCCACTCGGCCATCGTCCCACACGGTCGACGTCGCCGGCCTGGTGCGCGAACCTGGACGGGGTGGTGGAGGACGTCTTCGACCGGTTCCGCGAGGCCTACGGTCGGGACGGGGGCGTCCTGGCCGAGATCGAGGCGGCGGTCACGGGCGCGGTGTACGGGGCAAACGGGTACACCACCCGTCGTCACGCCGACCTGCTCGCTGAACGGCTCGCACTCGGGCCGGGGCGGCGTCTGCTCGATGTCGGGACCGGATGCGGCTGGCCGGGGATCTACCTCGCCGAGACGACGGGCTGCGACGTCGTCCTGACCGACGTGCCGTTCGAGGGACTGCGGCGAGCCGTCGCTCGAGCCCACTCGCTCGGGTTGGAGCGCGCCGCAGTCGTTGCGTCGACGGGCGAATCCCCGCCGTTCGCCGCCGCGTCGTTCGACGCGATCTGCTCGACCGACGTCCTCTGTTGACTGCGCCGCAAGCTCTCCGTGCTGAGAGCCCAACGACGGCTGCTCCGCCGGAGCGGCCGCCTGGCGTGCCTGGTCATCGAGGTCGCGCCGCGCTTGGACCGCGCCGGGCGGCGCCGCGCCGCTCGATGTGGCCCGCCCCACGTCGCGACGAGCAGCTCGTACGCGTCGCTGCTGCGCTCGGCGGGGTTCGGCATGGTCGACGCGATCGACCTGACGGAGGATTACCGCGAGACCGCGGCGGCGTGGCGGCGCGAACGCCTCGCTCGCGCCGACGAATATCGGTCCGTGGTGGGCGAGGCGGTCTTCGCGGATCGCATGAGCGCCGGCGTCACTGCGGTGCGGGCCATCGAGCAGGGACTGCTGCGGCGCACCCTGTACCTCGCGTCGCGACGCTGACCGCTCGACGGTCGAGCGCGCCGAGGTCGTGGCCGGCATCCGACGGAGGCTCGTCCGACCAGTTGGTCCGCCACACCTCGGCCGACAGGTCTCCGACAGGCATCGACGTCTTGGCGAATCCCGGCCGATACGGTCGGAGCGGCGCGACGACGACGGCGTGGTTGGGCACGACGAAGAACGGGAACGAGTAGCGCTCGCGTCCGCTGCGGTTGACGACGCGGTGCGGTGTCGCGACGTACTCGCCGCCCGACCAGAGCTCGAGCATCTCGCCGACGTTCACCACGAGCGCGTCGTCCGGTGCGTCGACCTCGACCCACGCCCCGCTGGGTCCTCGCAGCTCGAGGCCGCCGACCGGATCGGGATGCAGGAGCGTGAGCACGTTGGTGTCCTTGTGGGCGTGGATGCCGGCCCAGTCGGGCGCCGGTGGCTGAGCCGGATAGTGGAGCAACGTCATGTTCGTCAGCGGACGGTCGTGCCAAGCCCGGAACGTGGCCCGATCGACGCCGAGACCGTCGGCGAATGCGTCGAGCATCGGCGCGGCGGCGCGGTCGCAGGCGGCCCAATACTCGTGCACGATCGGTCGGAGGTCCGGGAGGGCGGCAGGCCAGCGGTTCGGGCCGTACAGCCTGCACTCGCCGCGTACCGGGTCCTGGGGCGGGCACTCCCAGTGCAGCTTGTACCCCTCGTACCAGTCGCGGCGCGTGCCGTTCACCTCCGTTCGGTTCGGTGTGAAGAACCCGAGCGGGATGAAGCCCCGGTAGTCGTCGCGGGAGATCGTCGACTCAGCCTTCGCGTCGGGTGGCAGTGCGAAGAGGCGCGCGAGAGCGTGGCGCATCGCCGCGAACAGGTCGGTCGAGATGCCGTGCCCGACGACGGACACGAAGCCGACCGTGCGGCAAGCGTCCCGCAAGGCCGCGTCGGCGACGGGCGCGCAGAGGTCGACGACCGGGACCACCTCGGCGACCGTACTGCGCGTCAGTACGAGAGGCTCGGCATCCAGTCGCCCCGTCCCTGACGGGTGAGGTCGAGGACGTGCCAGACCGGCGACAGCAGGTCGACGCCGCGCCAGTGTTCGCCCTCGATGTGGGCACCGCCCGCGTACGACAGGCGGGGTTCGCCGTCGGCGAGCTCGAACACCGTGAGGAACGGCATCTGGTTGCCGGCGTCGTCCTGACTGCCGAAGTCGGACTTGAACGAGGAGCCGTCCGCGCTCAGCCACTTCAGGTTCGTCCATCCGCGGTCGGCGGCCAGACGGTCGTTGTCGGCCGGCGGAGCAGCCGTGACGACGCCGAAGTCCACGTTCCTCGCGAGATGGCGGGCGACTCCGTTCCAGCCGTCGGCCCACATCGAGCACATCGGGCAGGGCTCGGTCTGAGCGGCGCCGAACATGAAGTGGTACAGCACGACGGAGCGGGCCGGTGCCGAGAACAACTGCGTGAGCCGGACCGGCCCGGTCGCCGAGCCGAACTCGTAGTCGTCGACCCGGGGGCCGGGCGGCAGCTCGCGCCGCATCTGGGCGACCCGCTCGCGTTGCTGCGTGAGTGACAGTTCGGCGGCCCGTAGTTCGGCACGGGCCTCGTCGTAGGCGCTCATGACCTCAGCCGAGGTCGACCTCGAAGGTCTCACCGACCTCGACCGAGCCGCCGCTGAGCGTCACGACCGGGCAGCCCTTGGCGATCGCGCAGGCGGCGTCGATGTCGTCGGCCTCGATGATGCCGTACCCGTTCACCGGGTTGGCACCACCCCCGTCGACGACGCCGTCGGGCCCGACGGTCCTGACGGCGCCGACCGGAGCACCCATGTCGGTGAAGGCCGAAGCGTTGGCGCCCATCCACTCGCCCCAGGCGGCCATGTGCTCGGCCTGCTCCTCCTCGGACTCGGGCATGCCGCCACCGTGGTAGCTGAACAGGAACTTGGCCATCGTCGTACTCCTCTGGTTGGTTGGGGTGGTTGCTCGATCGGATCGGTTCGTCGTGGCACTCAGGCCGCGCGCCCGGTGAACGCCATGAGGCGCTCGACCGGCCCGTCGGTCGACGGGCTCGTGGCGTC
>JBFHJC010000019.1:0-27259 GCA_041596155.1 Ilumatobacter sp.
ACCCGGCCTTCGCCGGTCACCCCGGACCGGGAGAGCAGCCGACCGGCGAGGCGGCATGGCTCGACGCGCGCGGCTATGCCGCGACCGAGTGGGGCGCGTCACTGCGACGACCCCACCTCGACGACATCCCCGACCTCCCGCTGCCCGACGGCGTCGAGGTCAGGCCGGTCCGACGCGAGCAGATGCGCCGGATCATGGCGGCTCACCTCGAGGCGTTCCGCGGTGAATGGGACTTCCGCGAACCGACCGAGGACGAGTACGCCTGGGTGATCGACGACCCGAATCGCGACGAGACGCTCTGGCAGGTGGCGTGGCACGGCGACGAGGTCGTCGGCCAGGTCAAGCCGTTCATCAACCACGTCGAGAACGAGGAGCGGGGCTACCTGCGCGGGTACACCGAGTACATCTCCACCCACCGCGACTGGCGCAACCGGGGCATCGCCGGCGCGCTGCTGTCACGGTCGCTGCGGGCGATCCGCGACCGCGGGATGACCGAGGCGGTGCTCGGCGTCGACACGAACAACCCGGGCGGTGCCTTCCAGCTCTACACGAAGCTCGGCTTCGAGCTCCAGAGCTACGAGGCGGTCTACACGAAGCCGGTCGACTGAGCGCCCTCAGCCCGCGACGCCGAGTTCGACGAGCATGCGGTGGCGGAGGCGGGCGAGGTCGGCGAGCGCGAGGGCCAAGCCGACGTGCGTGGCGTCGAGGGCGTCCGCCGCGTCGAGCAGGACCGCCGGTCGGCACCGGGCCAGCAGGTTGACGAGCACCGCCCGGTGCGGTGCGCCGTAGGCACCGGCGCCGAAGCCCGGCGCGAGCCGCCGCGCGAAGGTGTGCGCATCGGCCGTCAGGAGCTCCGCCAGCTCGGGCGGGACAGGGAGATCGGGCAGCGATGTGACGGCATCGGCCGGCGCGGCTCGGCCCGTGGCGGCCGCCAGCTCGGGCACGTGGTCGACCAGCCAAGCGGCCATCGGTCCGCCGGCGAGCGCGACGCGGGCGCGCCGGATTGCGTCGTTGCGGTGACGGGCGAGCAGCTCGACCAGGGCGTCGGGCGGCACCCGGAGCCCGCGCTCCAGGACGGTGAGCACCCACTCGTCCTCCAGCACCGGCCACTCGGCGACGATTCGGCGCCAGGTGGCGACGGCGGCCGGGCGGCACCACGGTCGTCCATCGGCGGCGGGCGGCTGCAGCACCGTCGCCGGCGGTCCGGGCGAGAAGCCGGCGCGGCGGGCTGCCGAGGTTGCTCCGACGGCAGCCAGCATCCGGGCCGCCGGATCGGCCCGCACGGCGTCGGCGACCACGTCGGCGAGCGGGCCCGGCGGCGGTATCGGCGGATCGCGCCGGTCGGTGCCGAGCAGCGACGCCGTCACCAGCTCTCGCCAGTAGTCGTCGAGCGTCATGCCGCACCCACGAACGACGGATCGGCGCGCGGGCCGACGTCGAGGGCGCGATCGGGCAAGTGCAGCGCCAGCGGTCGCACTCCCCAGGGCGACCACTCGATCGTGAGCGTCACGGGACGACCGCCCGACGCCCCCAGCACGGTCGCTCGCGCCTGCGTGCCGTCGGCGAGCGGCAACGTGCCGGTGTGGTCGGTGAGCACCCAGCGACCGTCGGCAACCGCGGGCGCGGCCGTGACGATCGCCGGGTAGCGCTCGAGCCACGGCTCGGCGGCGATGGCGGCGCCGATCGCGTCGGACGCATCGGCCAGCGTCATCCCCGGCGGGTCGCGGAGCGGCAGCGGATCGGGCTCGCGCTCCCCGACGAGTGCTCGCAGCGCCCCGCCCGGGTAGCGGTGGAGATCGGCCCGCACGACGGTGCCGACGGTCCACGACTCGTCGAGGCTCTGTCGGTAGGCGGCGAACGACAGGAGCATCCCCCAGCGGCCGGTGGCGGCACCGCGCAGCCAGATGCGCCGAACCTCGATGCGGTCCTCCCTGGTGTCGCTCCGTCCGGCGACGAACCAGTCGTCGGTGTCGGGCACGCCCGCGAGGACGTCGGCCTGGCGAACCTGCCAGCCCGACGCGGCGGCGACGGCGTCCGCCAGCGGTCCGGGGAGAGCCGGCAGCCGTCGGCCGGCTTGCGCGATGAGGTGGAGGACGCCGAGCTCGGCGAGCACCTCGGCGTGCCAGTCGGGACCGCCCCCGACGAGTCCGGCCAGGCGGCGGACGCGGTTGGCGAGTGCCCCGGCCCGGGCGTCGACCAGGCGGGCCGCCAGCTGGTCCCACGTCGCGTAGCGGGCGAGCGCCGGGTCGGCCAGGCCGGTGCGGAGCCGGTCCTCGAGCCACCGGTCGAGCTCGGTCAGGCCCTCCATCATCCGGGCGACGCGGTCGTCGCGAGAGCGGTCGAGGTCGTCGCGGTCGGGCAGCGGTGCCTCGTCGGGCGTCGGATCGGGCTCGGTGCCGGCGCCACCCTGGCCGCCGCCCGCAGGGCTGCGGTCGCGACCGCCCGCTCGGCCGGCGCGCCGGTCGCGACCTGCGACCCACGCGGCCACCGACTCGGGCGCGGCTCCGTCGGGCACACCGCCACGCGCCCACAGCAGCAGCAGCGCGAGAGCGTGCTTGCAGGGCAGCTTGCGGCTCGGGCACGAGCAGCGCCACGCCACCTCGGCGTGGTCGACCATGGTGTCGTAGGGCTCGGCACCCGAACCGCGGCAGCGGCCCCACAGTGCTCGCTCGTCGGCGCCCAGCGCTGCCCAGCGCGCCGGCGTCGTGAGCGGCTCGGCCGCCGCGACCGCCCGCGGCGACGGCGCGACGGCGGCGACCTGTTCGACCGACCATCGCTCGTTGGCTGCCACCGCAGCCACCGTAGCCAGCAGGTGTTGCGCCGGGTGGCCGCCGGTACCGTGCCGTGCATGAGCGAGCAGCAGATCTCGGCCAGCCGGGTCATCCACGCCTCTCCGGAGGCGATCTTCGACGTCCTCACCGACCCGGCGCGGCACCGCGAATTCGACGGGTCCGACACCGTGCAGCAGCTGCGCGGCGATGCCGATCGGCTGACGCTCGGATCGAAGTTCGGCATGGACATGAAGCTCGGGCCGCTCCCCTACCGCATCTCGAACACGGTGGTCGAGTACGAACCGAATCGCCTCATCGCCTGGCGACACTTCGGCAAGCATCGTTGGCGCTACGAGCTCGAGCCGGTCGCCGAATCCGAGGGCGGCGGCACCCGCGTCACCGAGACGTTCGACTGGTCGACCGCAGTCTCGCCGAAGGCCATCGAGCTCGCGGGCTACCCCAAGCGCCACCGGGGCAGCATCGAGCGAACCCTCGAGCGGCTCGCCGCCGCGGTCGAGGGTGACGGCGGCGCGTGACCGCCGACGCCATCCACTACTACTGGCGGCCGGGCTGCGGGTTCTGCGCGCGACTGCGGCGCGGGCTCGACCGAGCCGGCATCGCCACCGTCGACCACAACATCTGGGACGACCCCGACGCGGCAGCCGTCGTGCGATCCCACGCGAACGGGAACGAGACCGTGCCGACGGTCGTCGTCGGTGCCGTCGGGTTGGTCAACCCGAGCCTCGCCGAGCTCGGCGCCCACCTCGCGGAGCACGCGCCGCACCTGTTGCCCGACGACTTCGAGCTGCCGGAGCCGTCGTTCCTCGGGAAGCTGCTCGGCGGCTGATCAGGCGCACTCGGCACAGGTGCCGTAGATGTCGACGGCGTGGTGCGACGGCGTGAACCCCGATGCCGCGGCGACCTGGTCGAAGCTGCGATCCATCGTCGCCTCGACACGCTCTGGAAGCGTGACGTCCGACACGGAGCCGCACGACTCGCACACCAGATGGTGGTGGTGCTCGGTGAGGTGCTCGCCGAGCTCGAACAGAGCGCGGTCTCCGACGTGCACCATGCGACGCACCACACCGGCGTCGACGAGCACGCTCAGGCTCCGGTACGCCGAGCTCTGGGCGAGCGACCGGTCGGCGGCCAACAGCTCGGGGAGCGTGATCGGCGCATCGGCGTCCGCGAGCGCCTCGACGATGGCGCGGCGGTTGGCGGTGTACCGCTGACCGTGTTCGGCGAGGCGACCGCCCGCGGCGCGATGCAGCTCGGCGTCAGCCATCGGCGTCGTGGTCGTGGTCGTGGTCGTGCTGGTGGTGATGGTGATGGTGATGGTGATGGTGATGCGGCCCGAGGTCGTGCGGCTCGGACGGACCGTGATCGTGGCCGTGGTCGTCGACCACGATCGTCGTGCCGTCGTCGCGGATGAGACGCCCGCCGAACGCTTCGGCCAGGAGGTGCGGCACGAGCACGTCCGACGGCGGCCCCGCGGCCAGCACGCACCCGGCCATCAGCACGACGACGTCGGCGCGGCGCGCTTCGGCGAGGTGGTGGGTCGAGTACACCGCGGTCCCACCGCCGGCCGCGTGCCGTTCGACGACGTCGAGGATCCTGAGCTGGCTCGGCAGGTCGAGCCCGGTGATCGGCTCGTCGAGCAGCAGCAGGTCGGGCTCGGACGCGACGGCGCGCGCGACGAGCACGCGCTGGCGTTGGCCACCCGACAGGCGACCGAACTGCTGCCGCCGCAGGTTCGCCACCTCGAGCAGCGACGCCGCCTCGTCGATCGCGCGCCGGTCGTCGGCGGTGAGGCGACCGAGCAGTCCGCGGTGTGGGTACCGACCGATGCGCAGGACCTCGTCGACCGTGAGCGGCATCCAGCGGTGGTGTTCGTGGTGCTGGGTGACCAGGGCCGTGCGACCGTGCACGGTCACCGTGCCCTCGTCGGGCTCGACGAGGTGGGCGAGCAGCGAGAGCAGGGTCGTCTTGCCGCTGCCGTTGGCACCGACGAGGGCGACCGACGTGCCGCGCTCGAGCCACAGCGACGTGGGGGCGAGCGCGATCGTTCGCCCGTAGTGCACGCACACGTCGGTGGCGGCGGCGGCGAGGTCGACGGCGGTTGGCATGAGAACGATTCCCACTCTAGCCTCCTGAGAATGATTCTCGCCCGGCTGCCATTTGCGCTCGCGCTGACGGCGACGGCGATCGCGTGCGGCGACGCCGGAGGTGACGCCGATCCCGGGGCCGCGGCGTCAAACGGGCTGGTGGCGACCACGACGATCTGGGCCGACATCACGTCACGGGTCGCCTGTGGCGAGCCGGTGCGCGCGCTGATCCCTGCCGGCGCCGACCCGCACGGGTTCGAGCCGTCGCTGCGCGATCGGGAGCTGCTCGAGGCGGCCGACGTCGTCATCGCGAACGGCTCGGGCCTCGAGGACTCCCTCGCCGACCTGCTCGACACGGTGGCGGGTGACGGTGTGAACGTCGTCGAGATGACCACCCACATCGACGTGCTCCCGGCCGGCGACGACGCCGACGAGGAGGACGAGCACGGGGCCGACGAGCACGGGCACGGCGGCGGCGACCCGCACGTGTGGCAGGACCCGACCCGCGTGGCGGGTGCCCTCGACGTGATCGCGTCGGCGCTCACCGCCACCGACCGCGACCCGGCGGCGATCGAACGCTGCCTCGACGAGTACCGGGCCGAGTTGCTCGCGCTCGACGCCGAGATCGCCGACATGATCGAACGTCTGCCTCGCGAGCAGCGATTCCTCGTCACGAGTCACGACTCGCTCGCCTACTTCGCCGACCGCTACGAGCTGACGGTCGTCGGGACCGTGATCCCGTCGGTGAGCACCCTCGCCGAGCCGAGTTCGGCGGCCCTCGCCGACCTGGCCGACGCGATCGCCCTCCATGACGTCCAGGCGATCTTCACCGAGCAGCTCGGGTCGGCTGCCGAGGCGGACGCGCTCGCCGCTCGGCTCGATGTCGCGGTCGTACCGCTCGTGACGGACGCCCTCACCGGCGACGCGGACGCCGACACCTACGTCGAGCTACTCCGGCACAACGCCGCCTCGATCGCGGAGGCGCTGGCACCGTGAAGTGGCTGCTCGACCCCGTCGACTGGTGGATCACGCCGTTCGCCGACAACGCCTTCATGCGTGACGCGCTCTGGGCGGCGCTGCTCAGCGTCGTGTGCACGAGCGCGATCGGTACGTGGGTCGTGCTGCGCGGGCTGAGCTTCCTCGGCGACGCCCTCGCCCACGGCGTCCTCCCCGGCATCGCGATCGCGTTCGTGCTCGGCCAGAGCACCACGCTCGGCGCGCTGCTCGCAGCCATCGCGATGGTGGCGGGCGTCCAGGCGATCCGCTCGGCGTCGCCGCTGCCCGACGACGCGTCGATCGGCATCCTCTTCGTCGGCTTCCTCGCGCTCGCAGTCGTCGTCATGAGCGCCCAGAGTGGGCGCGGCGCGGGCGATCTGACGCGGTTCCTGTTCGGGTCGGTGAACGCCGTCGACGGCACCGACCTGCGGCGGCTGCTCGTCGTCGCCACCATCACGGTCGGCGCGGTGATCGTCCTGCACAGGGCGTTCGTGGTCGGCACGTTCGACGCGACCCAGGCCCGGCTGATCGGCTTCCGCCCCCAGCTCACCCACTTCGCGCTGCTGGTATTGCTGGCGCTGGCGATCGTCGCCTCGTTCGAGACGGTCGGCAGCCTGCTCGTGTTCGCGTTCCTGATCGCACCGCCGGCCGCAGCATCGCTGTGGGTCGCGCGCGTTCCGCTGATCATGGTCAGCGCGGTCGCGATCGGCGCGATCTGTGCCGTGATCGGGCTGCTCGTCAGCTACCACCACGACACCGCCACCGGGGCGACGATGGCGCTCGTCGCGGTGGCGGCCTTCCTCGTCGCGCTCGTCGGCCGGCGGGTCAGCCGCTTGACGGTCAGGTGAAGCGCGCGAGACTGCCCTGCATGGGCGCGGCGTCCGAGCTCGATCGACTGCGGCAGATCTGCGGCGCGCTGCCCGAACGGTTCTACCGGCCGCCGTACGTCGGTGGCCGCGGCTGGATCGGCGTGCGGCTCGACCGCGATCCCGACTGGGACGAGATCGACGCCATCATCTGCGACGCGTACCGCCTCGTCGCCCCGACGACCCTCGTCCGCCACCTCGACGGGAAGGCGTCGACGTGACGAGTCTCGTGCAGCTCGGCGACCTGCTCGTCGACGAGCACGGCCTCGCGGTGGTGAGCACGGCGAGGCGCGACGGCAGCGTGCTGTCGAGCGTCGTCAACGCCGGCGTGATGGATCACCCGGTCGACAAAGAGCGTTGCGTCGCGTTCGTGTCGCGGGGCGACGCGGCCCGCCTGGCCCACATCCGCCGGGGCGCGCCGGTCACGATCACCGTGCGACGCGGCTGGCGCTGGGCCGGCGCGACCGGCCAGGGCGAGCTGATCGGCCCCGACGACCCGGTCGCCGGTTTCGACGCCGACCGCCTCCGGCTGCTCCTACGCGACGTGTACCAGGCAGCCGGTGGCGATCACGACAACTACGCCGAGTACGACCGGGTGATGGCCGACGAGCGACGGGTCGCCGTGTTCGTCCGGCCCGAGCGCTTCAGCGGCGTCGGTTGACGGCGGCCGAGGGTGGCCGCCGGCGACTACCGGTTCGACGCCGAGCTGTGGCGGTACCAGGGTGATGCGGCGTGGTACTTCGTGACGCTGCCTCACGACATCAGCGACGAGATCGCGGAGCTCACGGAACCCGACCGGCGAGGATTCGGTTCGGTGCGGGTGACGGTCACGATCGGACGGACGACCTGGCAGACGTCGCTGTTCCCGGATACGAAGGCCGGCGCCTACGTGCTGCCGATCAAGCGCGCGGTGCGGGTGGCCGAATCGATCGACGACGGCGACCCGATCGCGGTCGTGCTGCACATCGGCGACGAATGAGGATCCGGCTCGACGACCCACGTCGCCCGGTCCGCGCCCCGATCACTGCAGGTTGCCGCCCGCGGACGCGACGGCCGCCGTCGCGATGACGCGGCCGCCGAGCAGCATGACCGCCACATCGATCGGCCACTCGAGGTCCCCCGGCGTTTGACGAACGGCCCCGAGTCGGACCCGACCCACAACTCCCGGACTCGACGGCGTCGCGTCGAATCGAACGGCAGAGACCCGCACGTCGTGGAATCCCACGAACGACGACGTCCACGCGAACTGGGCCTTGTAGTACGCCTCCTTGGCAGCGAACACGACGGTCGCGGCGTCGTTCGCATCGACGTCCACGGCATCGGCGACGAGCCGGCGCTCCCCGGCGGACGACACGGCATCGGCGAGGTCGGGGCCGACGCGGCCCCAGGTCTCCACATCGATCCCGATCCGATGCCACCGATCCGCACCGGCCACGGCGAGGCAGAAGCCACTCGTATGGCTGATCGAACCGGTGACGCCCGGCGGCCACTCGGGCGATCGGTCGGGCCTGCGGGCGAGCGCCTCGACGGGGTGTCCGATCGCCGCCAGAGCTGCCCGAGCGCACGCCCGACCGATCGCGAACTCCCGTCGACGGCCGGGAACCGCGCGGACGATCTCGGCGGCTTCGGCGGCGGGGATCGGCGGTGGTGGCGTCGCATCGTCGAAGAACCAACGGAAGCAGGCGGTGTCGACCGTCCCGAACGTGGCTTCGACCAGCGGCTCGCGCACCGGCCGGTCGTCCACCGCCGCGTCATCTGCGTGCGGCATCGGAGGCACCCGAGGCACCGGTGGCGTCGGCGCCGTCGGCCGTCCGCCGGAACACGTAGTACGGGGCCGAGGACAGGATCGTGTTGAGCACCAGGCTCGACGAGCGTCCGCTGGAGTTGGTGATGCGGTGGAGGCGGAACGACGTGGCCGCCTCGACCTCGCGGACCATGCGCAGCGGCAGGGTCTGACGCAGCTCGAGTCCGTTGACGTCGATGAGCGTGGGCCGCAGGACGCGCAGTGACAGCAGGTGTCGGATTCGCTGGGCCACGTATGGCCGAGAGCAGAGGTTCCTCGGCGAGAGCACCAAGCCCATCGGATTGAAGCCGTTGAACACCAGCGCGCCACCCGGGCGCACGACCCGCTCGGCCTCTCGGAGCGCAGCGCGACGCTGGGCCCGACCGAGCAGGTAGTCGATGCCGTGGAACGCGATCAGCACGACGTCGAAGGCACGGTCGTGGAAAGGGAGCCGGGTCATGTCGGCTTCGACGAGACCGATCCCGGCGGCGTCGTCGCGGCGTGCGAACTCGTGCAGCGCCGCGTGGTTGATCTCGATCGACACGACGTCGGCTCCCTGCTGCCGAGCCAGGCGTGCGCTCCGGCCCGTCGCCGCGCACCCGATGTCGAGCACGTCGGTTCCCGGACCGCAGAGCTCGCGAGCGAGTTCATGCTCGATCGGCACTGCCGGCTCGTGACGGTAGACGTGTCGGCGCGGGTCGACGGGCATGGTCAGCGACCCGCCAGCTCTCCCCGGAGGTGTCGGGCGAGCTGCTCGACGTTGGGAGACAGGACGAGGTCGAGGTGGCTGCCACCAACCTCGACGACCTCGATCGTTGGGTCGACCTTCCACCAACCCAGATCGGGGCCAACGTGGCGGAAGTAGTCCTTGATGCTCGGGGCCGAGTAGAGGACGACGCGGCCGGGGAACGGCTCCGGAGAGTAGGCCTGCAACAACCGCCCCGTGTTGTCGTAGAGGAGGTGCTCGCGCTGGTCGACGGGGATCGGGCCGTCGTGCAGCTGCAGGCGTCGCACCCGCTGTCGGCGGTCGCGTTCCTCGCGGTCGCGGGCCCATCTCGCGGCGCCGCGCTCGAGCACGTAGCGGGGTCCGCTTCGGACGAGTTCGCGGAGGTGGGTGAGCACGCTGGTGCGGCGCGGCTGGACCGCGGGGTGGAACGTGTCGAGCAGCGCCACGAGCTCGACCGCCCGACCTGCTCGCACCCGACGCTGTGCGAGCTCGTAGGCGATCAGCCCGCCACCGGAGTATCCGGCCAGGACGATCGGGCGGTCGCCGGCGATCGCCTCGATCTCCGCTCCGTAGTCGTCACACAGTTCGTCGAGCGTCTGATGCGGCGGCCGGGCGCCGTCGACGCCGCGCGCCTGCACGCCGTAGAACGGTTGGTCGGGTCCCAGCTCCGCCGCGAGGTCACGGAAGTTGAGCACGTTGCCACCGGCGCCGTGGACGCAGAACACGGGGAAGCCCGCGTCGCGGCCTTTGACGATCGGGACGACATGGGCGAACCGGCGCTGGTCGGCGCCGCCGCGCGGATCCTCGTCGGCTCCGCGTTCGACACCGGTCGCGAGCTCGTCGACGACCCGCGCGAGCGCCCGCGGCGTCGGTGCATCGAACAATGTCGCGAGCGGCAGGTCGTTGTCGAACATCCGGTGGATCTGAGAGAAGAGGCGGACCGCGATCAGCGAGTCACCACCGGCGTCGAAGAAGTTGTCGTCAGGGTCGACCTCGCTCACGTCGAGCAATGCGCACCAGAGCTCGACCATCGCAGCCTCGGTCGGCGTCGCCGGAACGTTGGCCCCACTGCGACGTCCGGGAACGGGCAACGCCCGTCGGTCGATCTTGCCGTTCGGCGTCCGCGGGAATTCGTCGAGCACGACGATGTGGGCCGGGACCATGAAGCCTGGCAACGTCGTCCGCGCCAGACCCCGCAGGCGATCGACGTCGACGGCGTCGCCCACGACGTAGGCGACGAGCTGGATCGTGTCGCCGATCGGTCGGGCGGTCACGACGACGTCACGGACCGATACATCACGTCGCAGAACGACCTCGATCTCAGCGGGCTCGACGCGATGGCCGCGAACCTTCACCTGGTCGTCGATGCGACCGAGATACTCGAGTTGACCGCATGCCAGCCAGCGGCCGACGTCGCCGGTTCGATACAGCCGCTCGCCCGGCCGGAACGGATCGTCCACGAAACGCTCGGCGGTGAGGTCGGGACGGTGGAGGTAGCCCGACGTCAGGCCGATCCCGCCGACGTGGATCTCGCCCGGCACGCCGACCGGCTTCAGCCGGCCGGCCCGATCGAGCACGTGGACGCGCATGTTGGCGATCGGCCGACCGATCGGGAGTCCGGTGGCCCCGATCCCCCAGCGGTCGTCGAACCAGGTCGCGTCGACGGTCGCCTCGGACATCCCGTAGAAGTTCAACAACACGGCGTCGGGTAGAGCGCTGCGGAACCGCTCGGCGAGCGCCTCGCTCGTGGGTTCCCCACTGGCGGCCCAGAACGTGAGGTGCGGGAGGCGGGTTGCGAGGTCGGGCACCGAGTCGAGCAACACTCGGAGGTGCGACGGCACGATCGTCATCCGACGGACGCCGTTCGCCCCGAGCAGATCGACGAACCGGCGGGGGTTACGCACGTCGTCCTCGCTGATCACCGCGATCGGATGCCCGCGCAGCAGGTTGCCCCAGATCTCGAACACGTGGTCGACGAAGTTCAGCGTGGTCTTGCAGGCCCCCACCTCGCCGACGTCGTGGGGGAAGACGTCCCACTGCCACTGCAGCCGGTTGAGCACCCCACGCTGCGGCACCGGAACGCCCTTCGGTCGGCCGGTCGAGCCCGACGTGAAGGTGATGAACAGGGGCGCGCCGGAGGGGCTCGGCAGAGCGGGCAACGGCGCGCGATCTTCAACCTCGGTGGCGGCGCTCATGGTGGCAGGCACCGTCACCGCACCCGAGACGAGCGGCTGACCGTCGGATCCTGCCTCGCCTACGATGGCGCCGAGGCGGGCGTCCTCCGCGATCAGCCGGAGCCGGTCTAGCGGGTACTCCGGATCGAGCGGCACGTAGACGCCGCCGGCGAGCAAGACACCGACCACTGCGGCGACCATGTCGACGGACCGAGGGACGGCGACGCCGACGGGGTCGCCGGGGCGGACGCCGGCTGCGGCCAGTCGGTCCGCGATCACGGCGCCGTGACGATGGAGCTCGGCGAACGTGGTGCGTCGCTCGCCGTCGATCACTGCGAGCGCCGTCGGTGTCTCGCTCACCTGCCGCTCGAACAGCTCGGCAACCGTGGCGTGGGGGTACGCGGCGTCGGTGGCGTTCCACTCGTCGATGAGCTGTTGGCGTTCCGTGTCCGAGATCAGATCGAGGTCTCCGACCCGGTCGTCGGGGTTGCTGGCGATCGCGTCGAGCAGTTGAGCGAGGTGGTGCAGCATCCGCTCGATGGTCGCCCGATCGAAGCGTTCCGCGTTGTACAGCGACAGGATCTCGATCCGTTCGCCCGGCCCGACCATGAGCGCGATCGGAAAGCTCGTGCGCTCGGTCACGCGGTGATTGGCGATCTGCAACGTCCGGCCGTCGTGGGCCGCGCCCACCGGATAGTTCTCGTAGATGAGGACCGTGTCGAACAATTGCTGCCCAGACGCGACCCCGCTCGCCCGCTGCATGTCGACGAGCGAGCTGTGCTCGTGCTCACCGATCGCCAGCTGCTCCGCCATCACCTCGCGGACGAAGCGTCGCACGGGCAGCTCGTCACGCACCGGGATTCGCATCGGGACCACGTTGAGGAACATGCCGACGATGCGCTCGACATCTGGCAGGTCGGCCGGGCGGCCCGAGGTCGTGACGCCGAACACCACGTCGTCGCGGTCGGTGTAGCGCGCGAGCAGCACCGCCCAAGCCGTCTGCACGATCGTGTTGAGCGTGACGCGCTCTTCGCGCGCCACGCGCTTCAGCGCGGCCGTTGTGCCGTCGGACAACGTCATCTCGGCACGACCCGCCGAGTATGCGGTGTCGCTGACCGGGCGCCCGACGGGCAACCGGCACGGTCGCTCGAGGGTGCCGAGCCGGTCGCGCCAGAACGCCGCGGACACCGCTTGATCGCGTCCCTGCAGCCAGCTGATGTAGTCGCGGAACGGCGGTGCCGTCTCCGACGACGTACGAGCGCCGGTTCTGAGCTGCTCGTCGACGTCGATCACCTCATCGACGACGAGTGCCGCCGACCATCCGTCGACCAACACGTGGTGGAAGTCCCAGATCACATGGGTCGTCAGCCCGTCGAGGGGAGCGACGCAGAGCCGCATCGGCGGTGCTCGCCGGAGATCGAGACCCTCGTCGCGATGGCGTGCGGCGACCCGGTCGAGCTCGGCTGCTGCCGCGGCCGGATCCAGCGACCGCAGGTCGAGAACCTCCCACGGCAGCTCGACGCGGTCGCGCACCAGTTGGAGCGGCTCGTCGACCCCGTCCCACAACAGCGACGAGCGCAGGGCGGCGTGGCGCTCCACGACCCGTCGCCACGCCTCGTGGAGGCGGTCGAGATCCGCCGGGCCGATCAAGTCGAACCGGACCTGTTCGTGGTACAGCTGCGAGCCGGGATCGGCCAGGTGGTGGTAGAGGATGCCGGCCTGAGCTGGGGTCAAGGGATAGACGTCGGCGACGTTTCGCAGGCCGCTCATGCTCCGTCGACCTCGTCGAGGAGGGCGGCGATCCGGTCGAGGTCGTCGTCGGCGAGCTCCACCAGGTCGAACCGGGTCCTATCTGGCACGTCGACGTCGGATGGGCCCGGCTCCGCGAGCGCACCGACGACCGCGACCAATCGGTCGCCGAGTCGAGCGGCGCCGCCGGGCGAGAGCGAACCGGGATCGTGATCGATCTCGATCCGCAGGCGGCCGCCGGACACCGCCGCCACGACGCCGAGCAGGTGCGAGCGGCGGTTCGTGCTGCCGATGTCACCGAACAATCGGCCGGCCGACGTGAAGGGACGCGAGACGTGGACGGTGCGGTCGAGCCGGCCGAGGTAGTTCACGGCGATGGTGGGCAAGGCTGCCGCACCAGCGCTCGAGCCGGCGAGGAACTGTCTGGCGACACCGAAGCCGATTCCTCGATCAGGGATCGACCGCAGCCGCCTCGACGTCGTCGTCAACACCTGGGTCGGATCGGTCACGTCGTCGACGCGCAGATCGACCGGGCACAGCGAGGTGAACCACCCGACCGTTCGGGACAGGTCGAGCTCGGGGTCGACGACCGCCTCGCGGCCATGCCCCTCGAGCAGGAAGATCGCCGGCAGGTCGGTGACCTCGGGGATCGCGACGGCGCACGCCGCGAGCAACACCTCCTCGACGGTCGGCGCCGTGTCGTCCGGCGACCCGACGCGACGCAGGAGTCGCGTCGTCACCGCTTCGTCGAGCTCGCGCACGACCACTCGGGCGCTGCCGACCGTGTCTTCGACGTGGGGCGCCGCAACCTCTGCGTCGGCCGGGAGGACCCACGCCGCGAGTCCGGTCGCCTCTCGCTCGGCGTAGCGACGGAGCGCGTCGCTCCATTGCCGAACCGAGGCCGACTTCGCCGGGAAGCGGACGTCCTCGCCGGCCTCCAGCTGGATGTACGCGGACGCCCAATCCTCGAGCAACGGCGTCCACGACACGGCGTCGATCGCGAGGTGGTGAACGGTGACGAAGGCGCGCCGTGAGTGGCCATCGGCGTCGAGCCCCAGAGCGAGCCCGATCAGCCGTCCGTCGCCGATGCTGAGCGATCCGGCCACCTCGGCGGCGGCCGACTCAGCGTCGGCATCGGGAACCTGCAGGAACACGATCGGTTCGGCGCCGGAGGCGATGACGTGGCGCCATCGCTCACCGGTGCGTTCGAACCGCGATCGAAGGACGTCGTGGTGGTCGCGGACGCGTTCGAGCGCGCGCACGAGGAGGTCGCCGTCGACGCCGCGATCGAGGTCGAGCCACAGTGACTGGTTCCAGTGGTCGCGGTCGACGAGGTCCTGGTCGAAGAACCACCCGGCGATGGGCGTCAACCCGACGTCGCCGACGACCGGACCCTGTTCGGCACGGGTGCCGGCCGCCGGCCGGGCGTGCTCGGAGAGCGCCCTGACCGTCTGGTGGTCGAACAGGTCACGCGGCCGCAGCTCGACGTCGGCCCGGCGGGCGCGGGCGACGATCTGCAGGCTGAGGATCGAGTCGCCGCCGAGGTCGAAGAAGTTGTCGTCAGGTCCGACCGCGACGCCGAGCACCTCGGACCAGATGCCGGCGAGCAGTTCGGCGACGCCGTTCGGAGCGGGTTCGTCCACGGCGAGCGGGGCCAGCACCTCGGGTGCAGGATCGGGCAATGCCCGCCGGTCGACCTTCCCGTTCGGGCCAAGGGGGAGCGCTGACAGCGCGACGAAGACCGTCGGTACCAGATGGTCGGGGAGCAGCGTCGCGAGTTCGGCCCGCAGTTGCCCCGAGCCGACGTCGCCCTCGGGGACGACCCATGCGGCGAGTTGACGCCGACCCCGCACCTCCACCGCGCCCACCACCGCCTCGCGCACGATACGGAGCGACCGCAGGGTCGCCTCGACCTCGCTCGGCTCGACCCGGTGACCGCTGATCTTGATCTGATCGTCGAGCCGACCCACGAACTCGAGCCGTCCCTCGAGATCGCTACGAACGAGGTCGCCGGTGCGATACCAGCGCCGTGTGACGCCGTCGAGACCGATCCTCGTCACGAAGCGCTCGGCAGTGAGATCCGGCCGGCCGTGATAGCCGCTCGCAATCCCGGCACCGGCGACCAGCAGCTCGCCGACGCGACCGATCGGAACCGGGCGATCGTCGGCACCGACCACCTCGTGCTCGACCCCGGGGATCGGCCGGCCGATCGGGACCGGCCCGTCCTCCCACTCGTCGAGGAGCTCAGCGTGGGTCCACACCGTCGCCTCGGTCGGGCCGTACTCGTTGCACAGCCGAGCGGCCGGGCACGCGATGCGGTGTGCGTTCACGACGTCGGCGGTGCACGGCTCGCCGGCGACGATGACGGTGCGCAGCGAGGCGAGCTGTTCGTCCTCGGCCTCGTCGAGCAGCAGCCGGTACAGCGTTGGGAGGGCGAGCAGATGGGTCACCCGTCGTGCAGCGATCAATTCGTCCAGATGGAGCAGGTCGTCGTGTCGACCCGGTTCGGGTAGAACGATCGCGCCTCCCGACCAGAGGGTCCACAGCAGCCCCACCAGCGAGCTGTCGAACGACAGGGACGACAGCACGAGGAAGCGCTCGACCGGCCCGCCGTACACGACGTCACGGACGGCGGTCGACGCCACGATGTTGCGATGGCGAACGACGACGCCCTTGGGCGTGCCGGTCGAACCGGATGTGTAGATGACGTAGGCGGGGTCGTCGGGCCCGACCTCGTCGATCGGTGGGTCCGCCCCGTCGACGCACTCGTCGACGTTCGGCACCTCGATCACGGTCAGGGGGCGCTCGAGGGCATCGAGCGGCAGCCCTTCGCCCCCGACCTCGACGATGACCGCGACCCCGGCGTCCTCGATCATGAACCGGAGCCGCTCGACGGGATAGTCGGGATCGATGGGCATGTACACCGCCCCCGCACGCATGACGCCGAGCGCGGCCACCACCGTCTCGGCGCAGCGACGCGCGACGACGCCGACCATCTCACCGGGGCGGACGCCGGAGGCGCGGAGGCGTGCTGCGAGCGCGCCGGATCGGCGTGTCAGCTCACCGTGGAGCACGGTCGAGTCTCCCTGGATGATCGCCGGCTCGCTTCCGACTTCGGCCGTTCGCTCGGCGATCGCACGATGGAGCGGCCGCTCGTCGTCGGGCGCCGGCCCCCCACTCGCCGCGCTCGGTGGGGCCGCAGCGTCGACGACCGCCTGCGGCTCATCGACCAGCGACCGGATCGTCGCGTCCCACTCGTCCAGCATCACGACGGCGCACTCGTCGTCGACGACGGCGGTGCGGTGCTCCACGCTCAGCTCGACGCGGTCGTCGTGGACCTGGACGAAGAAGGTGACGTCGGCCACCGGCGACCCGGTCGCCAGCACCTCGTGGTCGACCGACAGATCACCGAGCCGACATTTCCGCCAGTGCTCGTATGCGACGAGGATCGACGTCGACGGTGGCGGCAGTCCGTGTCGTCTTCGGGCGGCGACGATCTCGGCGAGGGGGACGGTGCGCACCCGCATCGCGTCGGCGACCGTCTCGCTCGCCCGTTCGGCGATCTCGGCGCCGGTTGCGCCGCCGGCAACGTCGATCTCGACCGGAATCGTCGTCAGGAACAAGCCGACGAGCGGATCGGCGGCCGGGTGCTCGCGTGTCGACATCGTGAGCCCGACGCCGATCCGGTCACCGTCGGCGCGTCGCCGGAGCATGACCAGCAGCGCGGCGAGCGCAGTGGCGAATGGTGTTGCACCGGGCCCGGAGCGGAGCTCACCGAAGCGTACGGACGACCGTCGCTGGCGGTAGCCACCCTCACGGTCGTCGGCGGCGCGGCGTCCGCCGAAGTCGATCGTGGCGAGTTCCCCGTCGACAAGCCAGCGATCGAGGTCGACCTCACTGCGGCGATCTGCCTGCCAGGCGGCGTGGTCGGCGTAGTCGAATCCCGGCAACTGAATCGGTCGGTCGCAGTACTCGTCGTCGACCTGCTGCCAGAGCCGATCGACGCTGCCGGCATCGACCGAGACGTGGTGGAAGATCAACGCGACCACGAGCGACCCGTCGTCGATCGGCTGCAGGACGCAACGCGCGAGCGGGCCGCCGTCGAGATCGAACGGCTGGATGTGGAAGCGCCGGAGCACCGCCTCCACGTCGTCGATCGGGATGCTCTGCGAGCGAATCATCACGTCGATCGCATCATCGGCGCCCAGATGACGACGGGGGTCACCGAACGTCCAGCACAGCGACACATGGCGAGTCCCGACCGCACGGATCGCTGCAACGAGACGGGGCGTGTCCACCGGTCCATGGATCCGATAGGTGTGCGCGACGTTGTAGCGCGGGTCATCCGGCCGCGAGAGGTGCTCGAAGAGCATGGCCCGCTCGGTCGCCGAAATCGGCGGCGGCTCCTCGGCGGGACGTGTCGCCGGGGTGTCGTCGTGAGCGGCCGCCTCCCCGCTCTCGATCCACGCCGCCAGATCGCGCGGCGTCCGTCGCTCGAAGATCGCCTCCTCCCGCAGGGTCGTGCGGAGGTCATGACCGAGCTCGACCACCAGCTCCAGGGCCGCCAACGAGTCGCCCCCGAGCTCGAAGAAGTCGTCGGTCACCCCGATCGGCTCGAGCCGCAGGACCCGCTCGAAGACCTCGATCACCTTGCCCTCGAGCACGGTCTCGGCCGCCACGTGGAGCGCTGTGCTCGAGCGGTGGGTGCGGGTCGGCGCCGGGAGCGAGTCGACGTCGACCTTGCCGTTGCTCGTCGTCGGGATGACGTCGAGGCGAACGAACGCGGCAGGGACGGCGTGCGCCGGCAGCGCGCGGCCGAGGTGCGCTCGCAACTCGGCTGGCAGAGGATCGACGGCGGTCGGCGTGGTCTCGAACCACGCGGTGAGGACCTCGCGCGGCGTCGGCTCGTAGCCCACCGCCTGCAACATTTCGGCCACCGCGTCGAGGTCGAGGTCGTCGTCGAGCTCGTCGATCGCTTCCTGCCGAGTCTTGTGCCCGAGTCGGACGTCCCACGCGTAGGGCACCGCGTAGTTGTGGTAGCCCTGCTCGGTGAGGTGGGTGTGGATGCCCGCTGCGTTGATCAAGCAATTCGTCGACCGGCCGGTGTCGCGCGGCCGCACCCAGGGCGCGGCGCGGGAGAGGAAATCGAGCACGTCGGCGAGCTCGACGTCGACGTACCGGTAGAAGTCGACGAACGAGATCCGCTCGAACACCGTCGGGTCGTCGAAGACCGAGGTGTCGAGCAACTTCCGGGCGGCGTCCTCGACACGGTGGTAGACACGCCGCGCCGCGATCACGGAACGGTCGATCGCCTCGGGATCGAAGCGATCGGCGTCGAACTGGGCCGGGATGAGGCGCGTCTCGAACAGCTGGCCGCGCGACAGGCCCGTGACGACGAGCGGGATGCCGAGCTCGTCGGCGCGACTGGTCGCCAGGGTGTAGATCGTCTTGTAGCAGCCGTGGCAGACGTTCGAGTGGCGCCGCAGCGAATCCCGGAAGATCTCCGCCATGGCATCGGTCGTGACGAACTCGTGGTCGACCCCGAGGTCGGCCACCGAACGTCGCACGTTCTCTTTGGCGCCTTCGGAGATGAAGCCGTTGTCGAACGTGACCGCGAGGACGTCGAAGCCCATCTCGACGAGCTGGTACAGGGCGTAGGTGGAGTCCTTCCCGCCGCTGAGGAGGTGCAGGCAGTCGTGATCACCGGTCCGGTGCCGACGAGCGTCGTCACGGATCGCGAGGAGCTCGTCGCGGGAGCGGAAGTAGGAGGCGGTCGCGTCGCGGACCCGATCGAAGTCGTGGCACGTCGCGCAGATCCCGTCATCGTCGAACGCCACCCCGGGTACGTTGTCGGGCAACCCGCACCGCATGCAGTGGGCCGTCGGCCCCCGCAGGGTCGGGCGCCACACGCGGACGACGGCGCGGGAGATCGCGGGGTGGGTGCTCAACGCCGCCTCGACCTCCGAGGGATCGAGGCGGATGCCGCCGACCTTCACCTGCTCGTCGAGCCGGCCGTGGTACACGAGCGTTCGGTCATCGGCCATCCGGACGAGATCGCCCGAGCGATACCAGCGCCGCCCGTCGAGCTCGACGAACGACCGATCCGGAGTGGTCGCCTTGCCGCCGTCACCGGACGGCCCCAGATAGCCGACGGTCAGGCCTTCGTGGCTGATCAACAGCTCGCCCATCGCCCCGATCGGCACGGGCGAGCCACCGGGATCGACGACGCGCAGGCGCACGCCCGGAGCGGGGACACCGATCGGCACGTCGGCGACGTCCGCGACACCGGCGGCGGTGGCCTCGTGGATCATGCAGCCGACCACCGCTTCGGTCGGGCCGTACTCGTTGAAGATCCGTGTTCCAGGGAACGTGTCGAACAGCTGCCGCGCCAACCGGCCCGAGAAGGCCTCGCCGCCGACGACGATCACGCCAAGCGGGGACGCAGGCTCCATCCGGCGCAACATGTCGAGGTGCGACGGCGTCGCCTTGCACCACGTCAGATCGGCGCGGTGGGCGACCACCTGCAAGCCGCCCAGGCCCGACTCGCGAATCGCGACGAGACGTCCACCGGACATGATCGGGGCGAACAGCGCGGTGATGGTCAGATCGAACGTCAACGGGGTGAACAGCGGTGCGACGGGCGGCGAGTCGGACTCGTAGGCCCCGATGGCGAACTGAAGGTATCGAGCGAGGCCGCGGTGGCTGATCGGCGCGCCCTTCGGCTCACCGGTGGAACCGGACGTGAACAGCAGGTACGCCTCGTCATCGAGTCGGATGTCCGGCAGCTCCGACGTCTGGTGGGCGCTCGCCTCGGGAACGTCGGCGAGCGACCTGATCACCGTGACGCATCCAGCCCGCTGAGCGAGGCGCTGACGGCGCTCGGACGGCTGCTCGGGGTCGAGCGGCACGAACGAGCCACCGGCCGCGAGCGTTCCATAGATGGCGGCGACGGCGTCGACGCTGCGGGCGAGCTCGATGCCGACGCGGGCCGGAGCGCCGGACGTCGCGCCGACCCCGCGATCTCGCAGCCAAGCTGCGACGTCGAGTGTCCTGGCCCACAGCTGGCGGCCCGTGAGCGCCGTCGTCGCGTCCTCGACGGCGACGTCGTCGCGTTCCGAGAGCGCTCGCGACAGCAACACGGGTACCGGTTCGGGATCGGCGCCCGGATCGGATCCGACGCCCCAACGAGCGATCGCTTCCAGCTCGTCGGCGGTGGCCAGCTCGCATGCGTAGATGGAGACGTCCGGGTCGAAGACGAGGCCTCGCAGCACCGCGCCGATGTGAGCCGGCGCCCGCATCTGGTGATCCGTACCCGCCGCAGCACGGTTGAGGTCGAGCACGAGCTCCCTCCCCTCGCCGTAGGCCGTCAGCTGGAGGCGGAAGAGGTGGGTGGGGTCTGAGGCACCCGGGTGGATCCATCGCGTCGTCGCCGGGATCTCGCCGAACGAACCGAGCCCCGCCCGCGGGATCACGTTGACGACGGCTTCGATGTCGGACGCCGATGGCGCAGCGCCCGGCCGTGCATGGCGTAGCGTGGTCATCAGCGACCGACCGAGGCGGGCGTGCAGACTGCGGAAGGTGTCGTCCGCCTTCACCTCCACATCGACCGGGAAGACCTCCATCAGCGGTCCGATCAGACCTCGGGCATCGGCGGCGGATCGGTTGTGGACCGGCACGCCGATCGCGAACCGGTCGGCGCCGCTGATGCGATGGAGGTATACGGCGGCGACGGAGAGCAGCGCCGTGGTCCAACCGAGGTCGTCGGAGATCATCCTCAGGTCGTCGGCGAGCCGCTTGGTCATCTGCTCCACGAGGTCGACGTCGAGCGCGAGGCTGTGTCGAGAGCTGGCGGGATCGGGGCGTCCGACGGCCTCGTACAATCGGCCCACCCTCGGTGCCGGCGGCCGATCGCTCCAGTAGGTCGCGGAGCGGTCACGCCGGGGATCTACAGCCGCTCGCTGCCACCACTCGTAGTACGAGCTCGTCCCGACCACTTCGCCGTGGTAGGCCGCGGCGGTGCGGTCGAAGACGAGCATCGACGAGGTGGCGTCGGTCACGGCGTGGTGCAGCGCGAGGTACCACGACGAGGTGCCGTCGCCGTGTCGGAGCACCGCGCTGTCGTAGGCGGCGCGGCCGAGGTCGATCGGGCGGCGAGCGCGCCGTTCGGCCCATTCCGTCACCTCGCTGCGCGGCACGTCGAGGATCTCGGACCGGATCGGTCGCTCGGCCAAGTGCACGCCGGACCGTCCGTCGCGCACCGTCGTCCTCAGGACGTCTGAGCACAGGACGACGGTCTCGAACGCGGTGGCCAGCCGATCAGGGTCGACGGGTCCGTCGAGGTGGGTGATCAGGGCCATGTTCTGCAGCGGCGAGCCGGGAAAGCGCGCCTGGGACGCCAGGAGCCCGCGCTGCATCGGCGTCGGTTCGCGCGCCGATCGCAACGAGACGGCGACACCGTCGGAGCTCACCGGACGACCTCGTAGGGATCGTAGGGGTCGCGCGGGATCCGGTGCAGCTCGAGCTCCAGGCCGACGCCGCAGCGATCGGCATGATCGAGGAGGAGCTCCGCGGCGACGAGGTCCTCGAGCGCCCACCCGGTCGAGTCGAACACGGTCAGGTCGGCTCGATGGCGCTCGAACCGGCCCCGTTCGGCGACCAGCCGGACGAGGTCGGGCCCCAGGTCGGCGGCTCCGAGGCGCTGGGACTCGCCCTCGGCCAGACACTGGCTCGCGACGTCGGGGCAGACGACGGCTCGTTGGAGCGTCGCGAGCGAGAGCTCGCACTTGCCGGCGAAGTCGGCACCGACGGCGTTGATGTGCAGACCAGGCCGGAACTCGACGTCTGGCAGGACGGGATCGTCGCCGGACGCCACCGACGTCGCCGTGCAGATCACGTCGGAGCTGCCGGCGAGCAGGTGGAGGCCGGCTTCGCCGTCGACCATGACGACCTCGAGGTCGTCGATCGGGATGCGGGCGGCGAGCGATGCGGCGACCTGCTCGTCGACGTCGAACGCGAGGACGCGCTCGATGTCGCGGACTCGCGAGATCGCGTGGACCTGGGTGACAGCCTGGGCGCCGCACCCGACGACGCCCAGCACGATCGGCCCGGGGACGGCGAGCACGTCGGTGGCGATGGCCGAGGCGGCTCCGGTGCGGAGCGCGGTGAGGAAGCTCGCCTCGCACAGCGCCACCAGACGACCCGTGACCGTGTCGTAGATCGACGTGCTGGCGAAGATGGTGGGGATGTTCCGCTCGACCGGGTTGGTCGGGTGGTACGCGACGACCTTGATCGACACGCGCCGCCCGAGGTCCATCGCCGGCATCCACTCGACCAGCCCGACGTCCGGCTTCCCGTAGTGGAAGCCTGATCGATCGACCGTCAGGAGCATCTCGGGGTCGTGCCGCTCGAGGGCGGCCACGAGCCGGGTGATCATGTCGTCGACGAGGGGGGTCAGGCCGACGTCGGCCACGATCGCCGCCAGGTCCTCGGCGCGGATGACCCGGGTCAGCGCCATCGCAGGCTCCCGGCCGCTCCCGCACCCCATCCGCCGAGGCCCCTCATCGCACACCGACCCGTCGCTCGGCGTAGGCGAGCATCGCGTCGACGGTGCGGAAGTTCTCGAGCACGACGTCGACCGGGTCGATCTCGATGCCCAAGCGGTCCTCCATCCATCCGACGATCTCGACGACGCCCAGCGAGTCGACCAGTCCGGTCAGGAGGAGGTCGGTGTCGCCGCCGATCGGCTGCGATGGGTCGAGCGTGATCTCCTCGTTGAGGAGCTGCAACAGCTCGTGACGGAGTTCTGCCGTCATGTGGCACCTCCCTGGTCGACGCGATCCGCGAGATCGGCCCGCACGCGTCGTCGGTCGATCTTCCCGCTCGCCGTCGACGGGAACGCCTGTCTGATCTCGATCCGGGCCGGAACGGCGACCGACGGCAGCCGTGCCGCGCACCAGCGGCGGATCTCGGCGTCGTCGATCGATCCGTCGGCGAGCGGCACGACGGCGGCGACGATCACCGCAGCGTCGGATGCGCCGTCGACGCCGGCGACGGCATGCGCGACCCCGGGCGCATCGGTGAGCACGCTCTCGATCGCCTCGAGCTCGAGTCGTACTCCGCGCACCTTGACCTGGTGGTCGCGCCGTCCGCTGAACCAGAGCGTGCCATCGACGTCTCGGGTGACGATGTCGCCCGTCGCGTACCAGGCCGGACCGTCGGCGCGAGCCATCGTGCGCTCCGAGGTCAGGTCCGGACGCCTCCAGTAGCCGCGCATGAGGGTGGTCGTAGACACCCAGAGCTCGCCGGGCTCGTCGACCTCGACATCGCGCCCGGCGTCGTCGAGGACCCGGACCTCGGCCGGCGGCCACGGCCGTCCGATGGGGAGGTCGCGCCCGTCGATCGGAGGCGAGTCGATGACGTGGTAGGTGCACTCGTTGACCTCGGCGGGCCCGTAGACATTGACGATCTCGACGCCCGGCAAGATCGCCATCAGCTCGGCCAGTGCGCCGGGCGGGTACGGCTCGCCGCCGTACATGACCAGTCGCAGCGCACCCATGTCGCGTCGGTCGAGGGCCCCGCGGTCGGTGACCTGCCGGAGGAGGAACGGCACCGTGTACCACACCGAGACCCGCTCGCGCTCGGAGCGCTCCGTGAAGCTGGCGGGGAACCTCAACAGAGGTTCGCTCATCGTGACGACCGTCGCGCCGGCCAACGGAGCCGCGTAGAGCTCGAGCGTCGACATGTCGAAGTGCAGCGGCGACATCCCGGCCACGCGGTCGTCGGCGCGCAGACCGTGGCACTCGGCGGCCGCGACCGCGTACGCCATCGCGCTGCGATGGGTGTGCACGATGCCCTTCGGCTCCCCCGTGCTCCCGGAGGTGTAGATCACGTAGGCGTCGTCGTCTGGCCGGACCTCGGGGAGCCGACTCGGGTCGACCGTGCCGGCAACGACGTCGTTCCAGTCGAGCGCCCGGACGTCTGTCGGGGGTGTCGTGATCGCGCAGCGGAGGTCGGGGACGAGATCCCATGGGTCGAGCGGTCCGACGGTCCGGGCATCGCCGATCACCGCCGCCACGTCGGCGTCGCGCATGATCCGCCGCGCCGGATCGGGTGGAGCCAGCGGGTCGACGGGCACGACGACCGCACCGGCTCGCAGGATGCCGTGCACCGCCTCGAACGACTCGACCCCCTTCACGCGGGCGACCGCCACCCGATCGCCGCGAGCGACGCCGTTCGCGATCAGGGTGCGTGCGATCGAGGCGGTCCGTCGATCGACGTCCGCCCAGGTGAGCTCGACGTCGTCACCGACGAGCGCGACCGCGTCAGGTCGGCCGGCTGCATTCGCCGGCACGATCCCCGCCAGATGGCGCGGTAGGAGGGCTTGCCCGCTCGGTTCCGCCTCGCGCACTTCGCCAGCGTAAACCTTCTGGAACCGGTGCGACACACCGAGCTTGAGTGCGGTCCGTGCCACGGCCAGAATGGATCCTCACGACACGCGAAGGCGGATCATGGCGTTCGACCCCGAAATGACGATCGAGGCATTGCTCGATCTGGACCACCCGCGCAAGCGCGCCGCCGCAGATTGGGCCCGCGAGCAGCTCGCCGGCGGTTCCGACGGGTCGTTCGACCGCGATCGATGGCGGCGGGCCGCGGCCTTCGGCGTGCAGGCACTGACCATCCCGACCGAACACGGCGGTGCCGATGCCTCCGGTGTCGAGGCGATGCTGACGTTCGAGGGCCTCGGGCTCGGCAGCGACGACCAGGGCGCGGTGTTCGCGCTCGCATCGCAGGTGTTCCCCACCCAGATGACGCTCGCCCGGTTCGGAGACGCCGATCAACGCGCCCGGTGGCTTCCCGGCCTCTGCGACGGCTCGCTCGTCGCTGCGTTCGCGATGTCCGAGCCGGCCGCCGGATCCGACACGAGCGCGATCACCACGACGGCGACGCCGCTCGGCGACGGCGCCTACCGCCTCGACGGCACGAAGTGCTGGGTGACGCTGGGACCGGTCTGCGACCTTGTCGTCGTCTTCGCGAGCACCGATCCCGACGCCGGCCGTTGGGGCCAGACGGCGTTCGTGGTCGACGTCCGGTCACCCGGGATCGAATGCACGGATGCGGTCGCGAAGATGGGTCTGCGGAGCTGTCCGTTCGGCACCATCCGCTTCGACGGCTGCCTGGTACCGGGCGATCACGTCCTCGGTGAGCCCGGTGCCGGTGGATCGATCTTCACCGCCGCCGTCGAGATCGAGCGCGCGTTCCTGTACGCGTCGCAGCTCGGGGCGGTCGAACGCGTGCTCGGACGCACGATCGAACGGGCCCGGAGCCGGACGCAGTTCGGCCAGCCGATCGGGGCGTTCCAGGCGGTGTCACACCGCATCGTCGAGATGAAGCTCCGCCACGAGGCCTCGCGGTTGTTGCTGTACGCGGCGGCCGCTCGGCACGATCGCGGCGAGCCGGTCGCCGTCGCCGCGGCGCTCGCCAAGCTGTTCGCCTCCGAGACGGCCGTCGACTCGACGCTCGACGCCCTCCGCACGCATGGCGCCGAGGGCTACACCGAGGAGTGCGGCGTCGAGCGTGACCTGCGCGACGCGATCGGCGGGCTGGCGTACTCGGGCACGTCCGACATCCAGCGCAACATCGTCGCGCGGTTGCTCAAGATCGATCGTCCCGCACGACGGACCTCCGACGTCGGGTCTACAGTGGTCGGATGAGCGGCGGGCGGCGGGCGGCCTGGTGGGTCGCCCTCATGGCGGCAGTGACGGTTGTGGGTCTCGCGGTGTTGGCCGCGCCCGAGACGGCGCAGGCGCACTCGGCCGACGAGTCGTACGTGTACCTCGACGTCGGCGACCGCGACCTGCGCGGCCAGGTCGAGCTGGCGTACGTCGACGTCGAGACCGTGTTCGGGATCGATCTGGGCGGTGACGAGCAGGCTGACCGCGTTGCACTCCGTGGCGCGGTCGACGAGCTCCATGAATACGCGTCGGAGATCTTCTCGATCGGGGGCGGCGGCAGCCCGTGGCCGGTGCGTTTCGACGGCGTCCTCACCCTCGAGGAGTGGTACGACGTCGAAGCCAGCAGCCATGCGATCCTGCCGTTCGTCGTCGATCTCGGCGGGGCCGACGTCCCGCAGGTGCTCGAGGTGCGATTCGAGCCGTTCTTCGACGAGATCGACGACCGCAACGCGCTCCTGCTGATCTCCAACGACTGGCGGCGTGGCATCTTCGACAACGAGGCCGAGGCGCTGGTGAGGTTCGACCCCGGCGACCGGACGCAGTCGATCGACCTCGGCGATGCCAGCCAGTGGCGGAACTTCACCGAGAGCATCTCGCTCGGCGTCGACCACATCCGAACCGGACCCGACCACATCTTCTTCGTGCTGGTGCTGCTGCTGCCCTCGGTGCTGGTGCTCTCCGCCGGACGGCGAGCGCCGACCGCGACGTTCGGTGCCGCGCTGTGGCGAATCCTGAAGATCGTGTCGATGTTCACGATCGCCCACTCGATCACGTTCACCCTCGCCGGGCTCGGGATCCTCCCGCTGCCGCCCTCGCGACTCGTCGAGACGGTCATCGCCGCCTCGATCGCCGCCGCCGCGCTCTACAACCTCCGACCGGTCGCCGGAGACCGGGAGTGGCTGATCGCCTTCGGGTTCGGCCTGTTCCACGGGATGGGATTCGCCGGCCTCGTCTCGGAGCTCGAGGTCGGCAAGACCACCCAGCTCGTGTCGCTGCTCGGGCGCAACGTCGGGATCGAGATCGGTCAGGCGGTGGTCGTGCTGCTGATGTTCCCGGGTCTCTTCGTGCTCCGGCGCACCACCTGGTACCGACCCGCGCTCGTCGCCGGATCGGTCGCGCTCGCCATCGTCAGCCTGATCTGGATGGTCGAGCGGATGTTCGACGTCGACGCCGGCATCTCCGACTTCGTCGACAAGGTGATCAGGTTCCCGCGGGTGCTGGCGCTCGTCGCGGCCTTCACGGCGATCGCCGCAGCCGTCTACGCGTGGGAGCGGACCCGCAACCGCCTGCTCCCCGTCGCCGACCGCAGCGCGGCCGCCGAGCCGGAGCCGGAGCCGGAGCTCACCGGCGTCGGCTC
>JBFHJC010000020.1:0-27031 GCA_041596155.1 Ilumatobacter sp.
GATGATCCAGGCGACGGCCATCGTGCCCACGACACCGGCGGCCGCGAGCGACGTGAGCGCACCGGCGACGAGCAGCGCCCCGGCCGCCACCTCGGTCAGGCTGGCCAACCAGGCCTGCAGCCTCGGCCGGCGCATGCCGAGTGAGCCGAACCACCTGGCGACGCCGGGGATCTTGCCGCCGCCCACGATGTGGTTGATGCCGTGGGCGAGCATCACGGCGCCGACCGTGCAGCGCAGCGCGAGCAGCGCCAGGTCGATCGCGGTCGCGTCGGTCATCGAGCGGTGTCCCTCCTGGGTCGGCAGCACCGCTCACTCTGCCAGACCGCGCCCGCGCACCCCGGCTCCGCGCCGTCGGGAACAAACCGTGCGTGGTGCAACGTCCAACCGTCATCGGATTCGTATCGTGGACGGCGAGAGCGAGGGCAGATGACGGAGCGCAGAGCGAGGTGGGGACGGGGATGTGCTGCGCTGCTCGCAGCCAGCCTCGTTCTCGGAGCGTGCTGGTGGGGCGGCGATGACGACGACGCCGACGACGACACGGCGCCGTCGAGCACGGCGACCGACGACGACGGCGTGACCGACGGCCCGATCCTCACCGTGGCCGGCACCACCACCGAGGCCGCGGCCGCGAAGCTCGGCATCCGACTGAGCGAGGGAGCGCCGTCGGTCTCGACCACCGACTCGCCGTCGGTGGTGGCCGGCACCCCGCTCACCGCAGACGAGATCGCCGCGCTGCTGGGCCGCCTGCCGGAGTGGGACGTCCCGCCCGCTGACCAGGTCGAGTTCAACCGGCCGCCCCAGACGCTGCCGCCGCCGCTCATCGGCGACACGATCGAATCGAGCTTCCCGCCGGCGGCCGACGAACCGTCTCGCGACGTTCCGAGCGGTCCGCTGCAAGTGGTGCGGTTCCAACCCGAAGGCGCCGTGGGCGTGGCCCCGTTCCTCAGCGTCACGTTCGACCGCCCGATGGTGCCGATCGCCACGCTCGACCAGCTCGAGGCCGCCGACGTCCCGGTGAGCGTCACGCCGGCGATCGAGGGGCGCTGGCGATGGATCGGCACCCGCACCCTCCGCTTCGAGCTCGTGCCGGACCGGATCGATCGGCTCCCCGCCGCCACTCGCTTCGAGGTCGAGGTGCCCGCCGGCACGACCGCCGCCGACGGCAGCTCGCTCGCCGACGCCGTGACCTGGTCGTTCACCACCCCGCCGCCGACGGTGCGGAGCTTCGTGGGCGGCGGCAGCAGCCTCCCGCTCGACCCGGTCTTCGTCGCGGTCTTCGACCAGATCGTCGACCCGGACGACGTGCTGGCGGCGATCACCCTGACCGCCGACGGTGAGCAGCGGCCGATCCGCCTGGCCACGCCGGCCGAGGTCGACGACGACGAGCGCGCCGACGCCGCCGTCGACGCCGCCCTCGACGGGCGCGCGGTCGCGTTCCGGGCCGCAACCGAGCTCCCGGCCGACTCGCCGGTCTCGATCGTCATCGGCCCGGGCACGCCATCGGCCGAGGGGCCCCTGACGTCCGCGGTCTCGGAGACCTTCACGGGCCACACGTTCGGCCGGCTCCGGATCCGGCGCACGGAGTGCGGCTGGGAGCCCCGCTGCATCCCGGGCGCACCCCTGCGGATCGTCTTCAGCAACCCGCTCGACCCGGACGCATTCGCGCTCGACCAGGTCGCGGTCGAGCCGCGCATCCCGGGGCTCCGCGTCAACGTGTTCGGTGACACCGTCGAGCTGACCGGCGCGACCAAGGGGCGCACGACCTACACGGTCACCATCGACGGAGAGCTGCGCGACGTGTTCGGTCAGACGCTCGGCGAGGACGCTGCAGTCGACATTCGCGTGGGCTCGGTGCCGCCCACGCTCTTCGGCCTCGACCGACAGTGGATCACCACCGATCCCGCGGTCGAGCGACCCGGCGTCAGCATCACGTCGGCCAACCACGACGAGGTGCGAGTCCGGGCGTGGGCGGTGTCGCCGGGCGAGCTCGGCGCCTTCCGCAGGTTCCTGGAGGATCTCTGGTCGGACGACGATCCGCCGATCCCCGACTGGACCGTCGTGATGGACGAGGTCGTCGAGATCGACGACGAGCGCGACGCCTTCGTCGAGACGACGATCGATCTGTCATCGGCGTTCAACCAGGCGGGATCGCAGATCGTCGTGCTCGTCGAGTCGACCCTCGACTTCGGCCCCGACGACGAGGCCTACTGGCGCAATCGGCCCACGGTCGCCTGGGTGCAGCAGACGACGCTCGCGATCGACGCCATCGTCGATCGCGACCAGCTCGTGATCTGGACGACCGACCTGCTCTCGGGCGAACCCGTCGCCGGCGTACCGGTCGAGCTGATCGGCGACGGGCGGGTCGCCACCACCGACGAAGAAGGACTGGCGTCCGTCGAGCTCGGCAGGGCCGGCGTGCGGGGCCTGTGGGCGACCGCCGGCGACCGCACCTCGTTCCTCGCGTCGGAGTGGTCGGACGGCTGGAAGCGCAGCGACGAGAGCGACGAGAGCCGTTGGTACGTGTTCGACGACCGCAGCATCTACCGGCCCGGCGAGACGGTCCGGCTCACGGGTTGGGTGCGGCGGTTCGCGCGCTCGACCGACGCTCAGCTCGCACTGTTCGACGGACGGCCGACGGTGCGATACACCGCGTGGGATCCGCAGGGCAACGAGCTGGCGACGGGGACGACGGAGCTCAACGCGCTCGGAGGGTTCAACCTCTCGTTCGACGTGCCGGCCGGGTCCAACCTCGGCTCGGGCTGGGTCGAGATGCAACTCCAGGGCACGTCGTTGGGCGGCACGTCGCACTCGTTCCAGATCCAGGAGTTCCGGCGCCCCGAGTTCGAGGTCACCGCGCGGCTCGAGTCGCCGCCGCCGTTCTTCGCAGCTCGGCCGGCGACCGTCGCGGTCGACGCCGTCTACTTCTCCGGAGCGCCGTTGCCCGACGCCGAGGTGAACTGGCTCGTCAGCACCCGCGACACCACCTACCGGCCGCCGGGCTGGGACCGCTTCACGTTCGGGATCTGGCAGCCGTGGTGGTACGACGACTTCGGCGACTTCGGCCGATTCGACGTCGCAGCGGAGATCTCCGAGGAGTGCTTCGACTGCGGACCGATCTTCGGCGACACCGAGTACGAGCAGTTCCAGGGCCGCACGGGCCCCGACGGCTCGCACTACCTGCAGATCGACTTCGACGGCCCCGACGTCGACCTGCCGAGCACGGTCACCGCTGAGGCGACCGTGTTCGACGTCAACCGCCAGGCGTGGGCGTCGCGCACCGACCTGCTCGTCCATCCCGCCGAGCAGTACGTCGGCGTGCGCACCGACCGCACCTTCGTGGAGGCCGGCACGCCGATCCGCGTCGACGCCGTGGTCACCGACGTCGACGGCGAGCTGGTCGCCGGCCGCCCGGTCGAGATCGAGGTCGGCCGGATCGAGTGGGGGTACGTCGCGGGCGTCTGGACCGAGGAGATCGTCGACGCCGAGTCGTGCTCGTTCAGCTCGACCGCGTCCCTCGACGACGCGTCGATGCGCTGCGAGTTCCCGACCGAGGTCGGCGGCACCTACCGCATCACGGCGATCGTCACCGACACCGACGGCCACCGCAACCGCAGCCAGCTCACCCAGTGGGTGTCGGGCGGCACGGGCCGGCCGACCCGCGGCGTCGACCAGGAGTCGGTCACGATCGTCCCGGACCGCGAGACCTACGAGCCCGGCGACGTCGCCGAGCTGCTGGTGCAAGCGCCCTTCGCTCCCGCGCACGGCATCGTGACCGTGATCCGCGACGGCATCCTGTCGACCGAGGCATTCGCTGCCGAGGACGGCAGCGCGGTCGTCGAGGTCGCGATCGAGGACGCCCACATCCCGAACCTGACGGTGCAGGTCGACATGGTCGGGTCGTCGCCCCGATCCGCTGACGACGGCACGCCGCTGCCCGACGCTGCGCCGCGCCCGGCCTTCGCGACCGGTCGCATCGGCCTCTCGATCCCGCCGGTCACGCGAGCGCTCTCGGTCGTCGCGACGCCCGACGCCGACGCGCTCGAACCGGGCGAGGAGACGTCGGTCACGATCGCCGTCAACGGTCCGAACGGCGAGCCGGTCGCCGGCGCCGACGTGGCCGTCGTCGTCGTCGACGAGGCGGTGCTCTCGCTGACCGGCTACCAGCTCGCCGATCCGCTCGACGTCTTCTACCAGGACGTCTGGTCGAACGTGTTCGCCCAGTACCTGCGCTCCAGCGTCGTCCTCGCCCGGCCGGATCTCGCCGGCGGGGCAGGCGCCGAGCGATCCGACGAAACCGCCGCCGAGGAACCCGCCGAGGAGGCGGCGGCCGACGCCGACTTCGCCGGCGCGTCGCCCGAGACCACCTCGCCGATCCAGGTCCGCACCAACTTCGACGCCCTGGCCGTGTACGCGCCCGACGAGTCGACCGGACCCGACGGCACGGTCACCGTCGCCGTGCCGCTCCCCGACTCGCTCACCCGGTACCGCGTGATGGCGGTCGCGGTCGACGGCGCCGACCGCTTCGGCAAGGGCGAGTCGACGATCACCGCACGGCTGCCGCTGCAGATCCGGCCGTCCGCGCCACGCTTCCTCAACTTCGGCGACGCCGCCGAGCTCCCGGTCGTCGTGCAGAACCAGACCGACGCGCCGCTCGAGGTCGACGTGGCGATCGAGGTCGCCAACCTGCGCCTCACCGGGCCGGCCGGGCTGCGGGTCTCGGTGCCGGCCAACGACCGGGTCGAAATCCGGTTCCCGGCAACGACGGAACAAGTCGGCACGGCCCGGATGCGACTCGTCGGCGCCAGCGGCGACCTGGCGGATGCCCAGGAGATCGACCTGCCGGTCTACACGCCCGCCACCGCCGAGGCGTTCGCCACGTACGGCGTCGTCGACGACGACGGCGGCGCGGTCGCCCAACCGCTGCTCGCCCCGACGGGGGTGTTCCCGCAGTTCGGCGGGCTCGAGGTCGGGACGTCGTCGACGGCGCTGCAGGCACTCACCGACGCCGTGCTGTACCTGCACCGCTATCCGTACGACTCCGCCGACGGGTACGCGTCGCGGATCATGGCCGTCGCCACGCTGCGCGACGTGCTGGAGGCCTTCGACGCCGGCGGTCTGCCCGCCGCTGCCGAGCTCGACGAGCGGGTGGCCGACGACATCACCCGGCTCTCACAGCTCCAGAACGACGACGGCGGCTTCCCGGCCTGGCAGCGCGGCCGCCAGTCGATCCCGTGGCAGTCGATCCAGGCTGCCCACGCGCTCGTGCTCGCACGCGATGCGGGCTATTCGGTCGCCACGGCGACGCTCGACCGGGCGCTGGCGCACCTGGCGAGCATCGAGGAGTACATCCCGCCGAGCTACGACGCCCAGACCAAGCGCACGCTGCGCGCCTACGCGCTCCACGTGCGTGGCGTCGCCGGTGACCGCGACCCCACCAAGGCGGCGGCGCTGTACCGCGAGGCCGGCGACGAGCTCCAGGTCGACGCGGTCGCCTGGCTGTGGCCGTCGATCGACGACTCGGAACTGCGCGCCGAGATCGAGCGGCGGATCCTCAACGCGGCGGTCGAGACCGCCGGCGCAGCGACCTTCGCGACGTCGTACGAGGAGGACGCCTACGTGATCGCTCCGTCGTCGCACAAGTCCGACGGGATCGTCCTCGACGCCCTGCTGACGCAGCGGCCCGACAGCGACCTCATCCCGAAGGTGGTCGCCGGCCTGCTCGGCGGGCAGACCCGCGGTCGGTGGAACAACGTCCACGAGAACGCCTTCGTGCTGATCGCGCTGAAGGAGTACTTCGACACGTTCGAGTCCATCACGCCCGACTTCGTCGCCCGCGCCTGGCTGGGCGATCTGTACGCCGCCGAGCACTCGTTCGAGGGCCGCACGACCGACCGCGCGTCGTCGCTCATCCCGATGACCGAGGTCGTCGGCGCCGGCGACACCGACCTCGTGATCGCCAAGGACGGCGCCGGTCGGCTGTACTACCGGCTGGGGCTCCGCTACGCACCGCTCGATCTCGAGCTCGACGCTCGGGACGAAGGGTTCGTCGTCGAGCGCACGTACGAGGGCGTCGACGACGTCGCCGACGTCACCCGCGACGCCGACGGCACCTGGCGCATCCGCGCCGGCGCCGAGGTGCGCGTGCGCCTCACCATGGTCGCGGACGCCCGCCGCACCCACGTCGCGCTGATCGACCCGCTGCCGGCCGGTCTCGAACCGGTCAACCCCGCGCTCGCCACCTCCCAGACGACGCCGCCCGAGGACGACGGCGACGTGACGCCGTACCGCTGGACGTGGTGGTGGAACTGGTTCGAGCACCAGAACCTGCGTGACGACCGCGCCGAGGCGTTCGCCAGCATCGTGTCGGCCGGCACGTACGAGTACACCTACATCGCCCGCGCCACCACGCCGGGGCAATTCGTCGTGCCGCCGACGCGCGCCGAGGAGATCTACGCCCCCGAGGTGTTCGGCCGATCGAGCACCGCCAAGGTCGTCATCGGCTGAGGCTCCTCGGCGACGCCGTCGCGAAGACGCGGCCGCCTACGCCTCCGAGGTGCCCGGCTCGTCGTCGGCGCCGGCGTCGGCCGCGTCGGTGACGGGCGTGTCGGCGCCGGGCGAATCGGTCGGTTCGCGGCCGGCGAACTTCGCTGCTGCGTCGTCGAGCTTGCGCAGCTTGTCGTGGTGCTTGCCGCCGGTGCGCTTGTCGATCGCGTCGGTCGCCTTGTCGACGGTGTCGGCGATCTTCTCCTTGTTCTTCACCGCGAGGCGCTTGGCCTTGTCGAGCGTCCGCTTGTCGAGCAGTCCCATGATCGTCCTCCGGAATTTCGTCGGCGTCGATACCGACGACGCGAGCGTAGATCGCGTGCCCCCGACGACGTCAGGGCTCGACGATCGGGAACATCGACAGGAACGTGTCGAGGTGGCCGAACACCGCGTCGAGGGCGGTCGCGTCGCCGTCGACCGTCGCCGCCCCGGTGCCGATCGCATCGTCGACCGAGAGCTCCGACGCGACGAGTGCGGTGAGCGTCTGGCGCCCGAGCGACACGATCGCATCCGGTGCCGGCGCCGTACCCGGCGAAGTGCTCATCGTCCGGTTCGAGACCGCGACCTTCCACCGCTCACCGGTGTCGGTGACCGCCAGCTCGACGACGACGTCGACGCCACCGACGTCCTCGGCGCGCAGTCGCACCGCAACGGTGTCCATCAGCTGCTCGACGGTCATCGCGTCGAGGAAGCCCCGACGCATCGCGACGTTGCGGGCCGGGTGCCCGTGGCGCAGCTCCTGGGCGCCGGTGAGGTACGCGTTGCGGAACGTCGCGGACTCGCTCTGGTAGCCGAGCTGCTCGAACGCGTCGGCCTGCAGGTCGCGGGCGGCCGAGTTCGTCGGGTCGGCGAACACCAGGTGCCCGACGACCTCGGCGACCCACCGGTAGTCGCCGGCGTCGAACGCGGCCCGCGCGGCGGCGAGCAGCGCGTCGGGGCCGCCCGCCAGTTCGACGTAGCGCGGCCCGACGTCGCCGGGGGGGAGCCGCCACAGGTTGGCCGGATTGCCGTCGTACCAGCTGAGGTAGCGCTGGTACACCGCCTTCACGTTGTGGGCGAGGTGGCCGTAGTAACCGGTCGTGTGCGCCTCGTGGCGGAACTCGTCGGGGAGCTCGACGATCTCGGCGATCTCGAGCGGCGTCAGACCGTGGTTGGCGTGGCGCATCGTCTGGTCGTGCACGTAGCGGTACAGGTCGCGCTGCTTGCGGAGGAACCCGACGACGTCCTCGTTGCCCCACCGCGGCCAGTGGTGCGAGGCGAACATCAGCTCCGACCTGTCGCCGAACAGGTCGATCGCCTCGCCGATGTACTTCGACCAGCGCAGCGCGTCGCGCACCTGGGCGCCGCGGATCGGCACCAGGTTGTGCATGTTGTGGGTGCAGTTCTCCGCCATGCACAGCCAGCCACCACCCCCGTCGGCGCGGTCGGGGAAGAAGAAGTTCATCTCGGCCGGTGCCTCGGCCTCGGGCGTCAACTGGAACACGATCCGCACGCCGTCGACCAGCAGTTCCTGACCGGTCTCCGTGATGTCCTCCGTCGGTGCGAGGAGACCGGGCGGCGAGATCGGGATGGCCTTGCCGAGCCCACAGTCGACGTGCCCCTGCGGGCCGGGCGGCAGGAGCGGTCCGAACTGGTAGATCGCCCGCCGCGCCATCGCGAAGCCGGCGATCACGTTCTCGGCCACGGCCTCGCGCAGGAAGTGCTCGGGGGCGATCACCCGGCAGTTGCCGGCGTCGACCTCGTCCTGGGACGTCACCCCGAGCACACCGCCGAAGTGGTCGGTGTGCGAGTGGGTGTAGATCACCGCCGTGACGGGTCGCTCGCCGAGATGCGCGTCGGCCAGCGCCAGGCACTCGCGGGCGCAGCCCTCGACGGTGAGCGGGTCGATGACGATCCAGCCGCGCTCCCCCGCCACGAACGTCACGTTGGAGATGTCGTACCCGCGCGCTTGCCACACCCCAGGGGCGACCTCGAACAGGCCGTGCACGTTGTTGAGCTGGGCCTGGCGCCACAGGCTCGGATGCACCGTGTCGGGATTGGTGCTGCCGGCAACGATGAAGTCGTACCGGTTGATGTCCCACGCCGTCCCCCAGGCGCCCTCGATCCGGCCGGTCGGGTGACGGGCCACGAGTCCGCGGCTCGCCCGGTCGAAGTCGGCGGGGTCCATGCCGAGGTCGCGGGACGCGTTGTGGGCGCGGGTGTGTTCGCTGGCTGGCTTGGTCTCCGACATGTGGCGAGTGTGCCGCTGCGGGCACCGACCGGGCGAACCGGCCGTGAGGGTTTCCGTCGCCGTCCGGCACCGTGCCGCCGTCGCCCGGTTCCGTCGACCCTGTCGGCGGGCTGATGGGTCAGAGCCCGTCGAGGAACCGGTCGAGTGCCGCGTTGATCGCGGCGGGCGCCTCCTGCTGGACCCAGTGGCCGGCGCCCGGCACGATCGTCGTACCGCGGAAGTCGGCGCAGAAGTCGCCGGCCATAGCGTAGACGTCGATCCCGGGCACGAACCTGCGCACCGGATCGCGCTCGCCGGCGATGAACGCGGCCGGCTGGGCGAGCTCCGGGTCAGGCCGGGTGCCGAGCTCGTCGGCGTCGAATGCCTGCGCCCGATACCGGTTGAGCGGGCCGGTCCAGCCACCCGAGCGGAAGGCGTCGACGTAGACCGCGAGGTCGTCGTCGGTCATCCACGGCGGCGGATCGCCCGGGTCGGGGATCCCGTCGAGCAGCCGCGCATCCGCCGGCTTGTCGGGTGGTCCGAAGCCTCCGGTGCCGTCGCCGCCGATCGACCGGTAGATCATGCGCAGGCTGCGGGCGGGATCGCCGGCGAGCTCGGCCTCGGCGACGCCCGGCTCCTGGAAGTAGAGCTGGTAGAAGAACCGGCCGGCGTAGAGCTCGCGCCACAGTTCGATCGGCGAGCGAGGGCCCACGGGCCGGTACGGCACGCTGAGTCCGGCGACCGCCCGCACCCGGTCGGGGTGCAGCCGAGCGGTGTTCCACGCGATCGGCGCACCCCAGTCGTGCCCCACGACGATCGCCGGCGCGTCCTGGAGCGCAGCCGCGACCTCCGCCACGTCGGCACACAGCTCCGACAAGCGGTACGCCTCGATCTCGGTCGGTTTGGAGCTGCCGCCGTAACCGCGCACGTCGAGCGCGGCGGCGCGGTGTCCGCGAGCCGCGAAGTGGGCGAGCTGGTGCCGCCACGAGTACCAGAGCTCGGGCCAGCCGTGGACGAACACGATCAGCGGACCATCGCCCGCGACCGCGACGTTGATGCGCTGGTCGCCGCTCACGACCTCCACGAAGTCGACGTCGACGTCAGTGCCGGGCAGCCGCATGCCGACGAGTCTGGCAGGGCGGTCCTGGCGTCACCGGAGCGGGATGCCGAGGTGGCCTTCGAGCTCGCCGATCGCGGCGTCGGGGTCGGTGACCTTGATCGTGGCCATGCCCATCGCGCGCGCCGGCTTGAGGTTGATGCCCAGATCGTCCAGGAAGACGACCGCAGACGGCTCGACGTCGGCGACGCGACAGGCGTGCTCGTAGAACGCCGGCTCCGGCTTGCGGCAGCCGACCTTGCTCGACTCGACGACGTGATCGAACCGCGCCATGACCGCGGCGACGTCGGGGCGCGACTCGGAGGCGACGTTGTTGGTGAGGCACGCCGTGCGAAGACCGGCAGCGATCACGCGGTCGAGCGCCGCGACCATCCGCGGCCGGATCGCACCGCTGAGCAGGCCGAGCACATCGGCGCCGGGCACCCGATGGCCGAGTCGCCCGGATTCGTCGGCGAAGCGGACGTCGAACTCTTCGGGCGAGATCTCGCGACGTTCGATCCGCGCCCAGGCGTTCGTGTCGGGGTCGGTCGCGTTGACCGAGCGGAGGAAGTCGATCGGCAGGCCATGGTCACGCTCGTACTCGTTGAACGCCTCGAACGGGCTGGTCAGGATCACTCCGCCGAAGTCCCAGAAGACGGCCCGGAACCGACGGCTCACGCCTCGTCTCCGAATCCTCGCCGGATCCCGGCCAGTGCGGCCAGGGCGGCGCCGCGCTCGACGGCGTCGAGCGGGAGGCGTTCGAAGACCTCGGTGTTGAGGAGCGTCGTGCACGAGTCGACGAGGTCGCGGCCCGCGGGCGTGAGATGGACGAGCACGCTGCGCCCGTCGTCGGGATTGGCGACGCGTCGAACCAGCCCATCGCCCTCGAGCCGTTGGACCGCGTTCGTCGCGCTCGCCGGGTGCACCTGCAGTCGCTCGCCGATCTTGCCGATCGGCAGGACGCCGCGTCGCGTGAACGCGAGCAGGCGAAGCACCTCGAAACGGGCGAATGTGAGACCCGACGGCTTCAGGACCCGCTCGACCTCGCCGAGCAGCACCTGTTGGACGCGCATGATCGACGTCACGAGCGCCATCCCGTCGGCGGCGTCGCCCCAGCCGGCGGCGATCCAGTTGCGGCGCGCCAGTTCGATCGGATCTGCCGTCGCGCGGGTCATCGTGGTCACGGCATGGACTTTAGTTGGACGTCAAAGTATTCTGCCAGCCATGGTCACCAACCGCGAACGATGGGAGGAGGCGTTCGGCTCGGCACCGCTGCGCGACGCCGACTTCGAGACGATGTCGGGCATCCCGCTCGAGCCGGTCTACGGCCCCGACGACGGCGACTTCCCCGGCCAGTACCCCTACACGCGTGGTCCGTACGCGTCGATGTACCGATCGAAGCTGTGGACGATGCGGATGTTCGCCGGCTTCGGCACCGCCGAGGACACCAACTGGCGGTTCAAGGAGATCATCAAGGCGGGCGGCACCGGGCTCTCGACGGCGTTCGACATGCCGACCCTGCTCGGCCTCGACTCCGACGACCCGATGGCCCTCGGTGAGGTGGGGCGCTGTGGTGTGGCAGTCGACACCCTCGCCGACATGCAGGACCTCTTCGCCGGCATCGACCTGTCGACGATCACGACGTCGATGACGATCAACAGCCCGGCCGCCGTGATCCTGGCGATGTTCGTCGCCCAGGCCGAGCGGGCCGGCGTGCCACGCGCCCAGCTCGGCGGCACGCTCCAGAACGACATCTTGAAGGAGTACCAGGCGCAGAAGGAGTTCGTGTTCCCACCCCGACCGTCGATGCGCCTGGTGCGCGACACGATCTCGTTCACCCCCGCCGAGATGCCGCGGTGGCACTCGATCTCGATCTCGGGCTACCACATCCGCGAGGCCGGCTCGACCGCCGTCGAGGAGCTGGCGTTCACGTTGGCCAACGGGTTCGCGTACGTCGAGCTGGCGCAGCAGGCCGGTCTCCCGGTCGACACGTTCGCGCCGCGGCTCAGCTTCTTCTTCAACGCTCACATCGACTTCTTCGAGGAGATCGCCAAGTACCGGGCGGCGCGACGGATCTGGGCGCGGTGGATGAAGGAGCGCTACGGCGCCACCGCCGAGCGGTCGATGCAGCTGCGCTTCCACTGCCAGACGGCCGGCGTCTCGCTCACGGCGCAGCAGCCCGAGGTCAACATCGTGCGCACGGCGATCGAGGCGCTCGCCGGGGTGCTCGGTGGTGCCCAGTCGCTGCACACCAACTCGATGGACGAGGCGCTCGCCCTGCCGACCGAGAAGGCGGCGAGGATCGCGCTGCGGACCCAGCAGGTGATCGCGCACGAGACGAACGTCGCCCACGTGGCCGATCCGCTCGGCGGGTCGCATTTCGTCGAGGAGCTCACCGACGAGATGGAGCGCCGCGCCGAGGAGCTGTTCGCCCACCTCGACGACATCGGCGCGGGCTCGATGCTCGAAGGCGCGATCAGGGGCATCGAGGAGAACTGGTTCCAGGGCAAGATCGCCGACTCGGCGTTCGAGCTGGAACGGCGCCTGAACGCCGGCCGCCGGATCACGGTCGGGGTGAACGCGTTCACCGAAGGCAACGCGGACGACCAGCTCGACCTGCTCAAGATCACCACCGAGGACGAGGCGCGCCAGCGCAAGCGGCTCGAGCAGGTCCGCCACGACCGTGACACCAACGCCGTCGCAGCCGCCCTCGAGCGAGTGCGGGCCGACGCCGCCGATCCCGAGGTCAACCTCATGCCGACGCTGATCGACGCCGTCAACGCCTCTGCGTCGCTGGGCGAGATCATGGGTGCCCTCGAAGAGGTCTTCGGGCGCCACGTCGAGGTCCCGGTGATCTGACCACCATGGCCGAGCGCATCCTCATCGCCAAGGTCGGCCTGGACGGCCACGACCGCGGGGTCAAGGTGGTCGCTCGCATCCTGCGCGACGCCGGGTACGAGGTGATCTACACCGGCCTGTTCCAGACGCCCGAGACGGTCGCCGCCGCGGCCGTCGACGAGGACGTCGACGCGATCGGGCTGTCGATGCTGTCGGGCGCCCACATGACGCTCGCCCCACTCGTCGTCGAGGCCGTCCGCAAGCGCGGCGCCGACATCCCCGTGATCCTCGGCGGCATCGTGCCCGACCACGATCTCGAGGCGCTGCGCGCAGCGGGCGTGGCGGCGGTGCTGACGCCGGGCGCCACCGCCGACCAGATCGTCGCCGAGACCGCCGCCGTGCTGGCGGCACAGGCCTCCGCCGACGACGGGTGACCGAGCTCGAATGACGGCGCTCGACCGCGCGGGGCCACCACCCCGGCTACTGGCCGTCGGCGTGGCCGGTCGAGTGCGGGGACAAACGGCGCCAGAAGGCGGCCGTCGGCCGCGACGACCTGATCGACGTCGACGTCCGTTCGGGCGGGGTGCTCGACCGGGTCGCGACCGGCTCGCGGGTCGCGAACGGGATGTTCCTGTCCGCCGGGAGTGACCGGGACGTCCTCTATTGCTCGACGCTTGCCGTGGCACGGATCTGCTGGGTGTGACGCGCCGAGGTTTGGGCGCCGACCGCACCGTCAATCCCCCACGTCCCGCCGTTGCGGCGGGGTGACCCTCCCCCAAACGAAAGGATCGACATGTCGACCGAAGGTGTCATCAAGGATCTCATCGAGACGCTCGAGGACGGGCGCAAGGGCTTCGAATCCGGCGCCGAGAAGCTCGCGGGCTCCGACCGCCCCGACTGGGCGCGGACCTTCCGGCAGTACTCCGAGCAGCGGGCGCGCTTCGCCGCCGAGCTGCGCGACGTCGCCGCGAGCCACTCGATCACCGTCCACGAGGACGGCTCGGCACTCGGTGCCCTGCATCGCGGTTGGATGGCGTTGAAGGACGCCATCGCGGGCGACGACCCCGAGGGCGTGCTCGACGCCGCCGAGCAGGGTGAGGACCACGCCGTCGGCGAGTACGAGTCCGCGCTGGGCGAGGAGCTGCCAGCCGACGTGCGCACCCTCGTCGAGCGGCAGTACCAGGAGGTCTGCCAGGCGCACGACGTCGTGAAGCGCTTGCGCGACGCCGCCGACGCCGCCTGACGGCGCCTCCGGCCGGTGGCAGGACTGCACTCACGTTGAGTGGCAGTCCTGCCACCGAAAGTTGAAGATCCCTTGCCTTGTGATCCCCCCTGAGAACAGGTTTGATAACAGCGTTCCGGCTGCCCCCGGGACGTGACCACAGAAAGGGCGGACACATGACGAACCATTCCAAGCGCAAGCGCTTCGGGATCCTCGTCGCCGGTGCGCTGATCGGCAGCGTGTTGTCGATCGGCACCGCTACCGGCAACGTCTCGGCATCGAGCAAGCGGATTCCCGGCGAGACCACGACCGTCGAACCGGGCCCCACGGTCCAGTCGTTCTTCTCGGGGATCCGCTGGTGAACGCCGGCCAGACTCCGGGCGGCCGCTGGTCCTGACCCTCGACGAAACTCGGACACCCGACACGCCCGGGCCGAGCGCGAAAAGCGCTCAGCTCGGGCGTTTCTCGTGCCGATGAGGTGATGTGGACGTCGTTTCGCCGCCGCCGACCTCCGCTGCCCCGACCGCGACCGGCGGGCCGCAGCCGCGTCCGGATGCCGCGCGCCGCACCTACCTGCTCGCCATCTTCCTGGCCCTCGCCGCGGCGGCGACACTCGCCAACCTCGACCTGTCCGCGTCGCCGAGCACGGCGTGGTCGATCCCCGTCTGGGCGGTCGCGGCGCTGGCGATCGCCGGCTCGCTCATGGTCTTCGACGTCGAGTTCCGGAGCGAGACGTACACGTTCACCTTCAGTGAGATCGTCCTCGTCCTCGGTCTCTACTTCGCGAGCCCGCTGGCGCTCGTCACCGGACGCCTCAGCGGTGAACTGCTGTTCCTGACGATCCGAGAGCGACAGCCGGCGCGCAAGATCGTGCTGAACCTGGCGACGTTCTTCGCCGAGACCGTCGTACTGATCGCCGTCCAGCAGGCGCTGATGCCGACCCTCGACCCGCGCGACCCGATCGGCTGGCTGGTCGCGCTCGTCGCGGTCGTGGCCAGCGAGGTCGTCGGCTACACGGCGGTGTCGGCGGTCATCCGTTGGCACGGCGGGCCGCTGTCGTTCAGCAAGATCCTCCAGATCGGACTCGTGACCGCGCCCGCGAACACGAGCCTGGCGCTCGTCATCTGCATCCTGCTCGACGTCGAGCCGCTCGCGGTGCCGTTGCTCGGGGGCATCGCCGTGTTCCTGCTCGTCACGTACCGGTCGTACAGCTCGCTCCGTCAGCGGTATGAGAGCCTCAGCCTGCTCTACGACTTCACCCACCTCGTCAGTGGCGTCCGCCAGCCCGACGAGGTGCTCGATGCGATGCTCTCCCAGGCCAAGGACCTGCTGCGCGCCGAGCGGGCGGAGTTCTGGTTGTTCGCCGGCGACATGTGCCAGCGTCACGTGGTCGACGACAGCGGGCACCGCACCGCCCGACATGCGATCCCCACGACGGTCGAGGCGCTCGTGCGCAGCGTGCAATCGACGCGCGACGCTCACCTGCTGGCGCGGGACGACGCGGCGCCGATCACCCGCGCCGCGCTGCGGGAGCTCGACGCCCAGGACGCGCTGCTCGCACCGATCCTGGAGGGCGACGATCTCATCGGCATGGTGCTCGTCGCCAACCGTCTGAGCGAGATCTACTCCTTCGTCGGCCAGGACGCGAAGATGTTCGCCACGCTCGCGAGCCACGCCGGCGTCGCACTCCAGAACGGCCGTCTGATCAAGCGCCTGCACGAGCAGGCCCGCCAGCGTGAGCACGAGGCATTGCACGACGCGCTCACGTCGCTGCCCAACCGAGTCATGTTCGCGAGCCGCCTCGACGAGCGGTTCGAGCGAGCCGGCGAGGACGGTGAGATCGCCATCGCACTGATGGACCTCGACGGGTTCAAGGAGATCAACGACACGTTGGGCCACCAGTCCGGCGACATGGTGCTGATCGAGATCGCCGACCGCCTCCGGCGGTCGGCCGGCGAGGGGGTGCTGGTCGCCCGGCTCGGCGGTGACGAGTTCGCCCTCCTCGCAGTGCCCGGCACGGACCGCGACGAGCTCGACGCACTCTGCCGGTCGATCCGAGACGCGATCGCCCAGCCGCTCGAGATCGAGGGGATCCGGGCATCGATGGGCGTGAGCATCGGCCTCGCGACCGCGCCCAGCGACGGCGACAACGCCGAGACGCTGATCCGGCGCGCCGACGTGGCGATGTACTCGGCGAAGTCCGGGCGCGGCGGTGGCGTGTGCTTCTACGACCCCGATCGCGACGAGAACACCCCGCGCCGTCTGGCACTCGCGCACGACCTCCGCGACGGCCTCGAGTCGGGCCAGGTCCGGGCGGTGTTCCAGCCCAAGATGTCGCTGGCGACCGGCGAGATGACGGGTGTCGAGGCGCTCTGTCGGTGGGACCACCCGACGCTCGGCGAGATCATGCCCGACGAGTTCATCCCGCTCGCCGACCGCACCGGCATCAGCGCCGAGCTGACCGCCTACATGATCGCCAGCGCGCTCCGTCACGCCGAGCGCTGGCAGCAGGCGGGCCACCGGTGGACCGTCGCCATCAACGTCTCGATGCACGCCCTCCTCGACGACGACCTCGTCCGGCTCGTCACCCACCTGCTCGCCGGATCGAGCGTGCGCCCCGACGGCATCGTCCTCGAGATCACCGAGACCCACGTGATGTCGGACGCCGAACGCACGCTGACGGTCCTCGGCGAGTTGGCCGCGCTCGGCCTGCGCCTGTCGATCGACGACTTCGGCACCGGCTACTCGTCGCTGTCGTACCTCCAGAAGCTGCCGGTCCACGAGGTCAAGATCGACAAGGCGTTCGTGCAGGCGATGGCGACCGACCGCGGCGCCGATGCGATCGTCCGCTCGGTGCTCGACCTGGCCCGGAACCTCGACCTCGCCGTCGTCGCCGAAGGTGTCGAGGACGAGGACGCATACCACCGGCTCAGGGCACTCGGCTGCGACGAGGCGCAGGGCTACTTCTTCGCCCGCCCGATGGCGGCCCACGAGGCCGAGGCGTTCGCGCTGCGCACCGCCGGGCAGCTGGCCCCCGCCATCGCCTGATCGTCCCCGGGCGGGTGGCTCGCGGCGCGGCCTGCGCCGACGTCGTTCACACACTGGCAACACGGCGGCGACGATCGCGTCATCCGGCTTCCGTACGGTGCCCGCATCCCCGGCTGGCAACGAGGCCCTCGCCGGGAGCCCCCACCCGACCCACACCCGAGGAGGCCCTCGTGCGCAAACGTGCGCTCCGCATCATCTCCGCCCTCGGCGGCGCGGCCGCGATCATCGCGGTCACCCCGTCGACGGTGCTCGCCCAGGACGGGCCCGACACCCAGGCGATCCTGGACAACATCTGGGTGTTCATCGCCGGCTGCCTGGTCTTCTTCATGCAGGCCGGTTTCGCCCTGGTCGAGGCCGGCCTGACCCGCGCGAAGAACGTCGTCAACATCTTCGCCAAGAACATGGCCGACGCGATCGTCGGCGTGACCGCCTGGTTCGCAACCGGGTGGGCGTTCGCGTTCGGAGGCGGTGGTCGCCTCATCGGTGACAGCCAGTTCTTCCTGGCCGGCGCCGACCTCCTCATCCCGCCGGAGGGCGGGCTGAGCATCGCGACCCAGTTCTTCTTCCAGGCCGTCTTCGCGGCGACGGCGGTCACGATCGCATCCGGCGCGATGGCCGAGCGGACCAAGTTCGGTGCGTACCTGATCTTCGCCGCCGTCATGTGTGCCGTCATCTACCCGGTGGTCGTGCACTGGACCTGGGGCGGCGGCCTGATCGCCAGGATCTCGATCGGCGACGCCGTCTACTCCGACTTCGCCGGATCGGGCGTGGTGCACATGACCGGCGGGATCGCGGCGTTCATGGGCGCGCTGTTCCTCGGGCCGCGCATCGGCAAGTACGACGCCAGCGGCCGGCCGCGAGCGATCCCCGGTCACAACATCCCGTTCGCGATCGTCGGCGTGTTCATCCTGTGGCTCGGATGGTTCGGCTTCAACCCCGGATCCGAGCTGGCCGCCGACGGCTTCGTCATGACCGTTGCCGTCAACACCTTGCTCGCCGCCGTCGCCGGCGGTCTCGCCTGCACGATCACGATCTGGCTCGTCGCCGGCAAGCCGGACGTCGCGATGATCGGCAACGGCGTGCTCGCCGGGCTCGTGGCGGTGACCGCGCCGGCGGGCACGGTCGACCCGCTCCCCGCGTTCCTCGTCGGAGCGATCGGTGGCGTGCTCGTCGTCTTCACGGTGTTCTTCTGCGACCGGAGCCGGATCGACGATCCGGTCGGGGCGCTCTCGGTCCACGGCGTCGACGCGGCCTGGGGTGTGCTGTCGATCGGCCTGTTCGCGAAGTACGACGACGCGTTCCTCGGACGAGAGAACGCCGGGTTGCTCTACGGCGGCGGCTTGGACCAGCTCGCGATGCAGACCGTGATGCTGCTGATCATCCTCGCCTGGGTCGGCGCGACGACCGCGCTGCTGTTCGCGACGATCAGGGCCACGGTCGGGCTCCGGGTCAGCCCCGAGGAGGAGATCGAGGGCCTCGACGTGCTCGAGCACGGCATGGCCGGCTACAGCGCCGACACCGGACGCGCTCCCGGTCCTGCGGCGTCCGCCATCACGGCGCCGGCCACGACCGCGGCCGCTCCCGACGGGCCGATCTCGGCCGTGGCGACGGCCGACCCGCCGGGTGAACCGGACCTCGACACCAGTTCGGCCGACCAGACCGCCGACCACACCGCCGAGACGGCCGGCGAGACCGTCTCCGAGACCGCAGGGAGCCGCTCGTGAAGCTCGTCACCGCCATCATCAAGCCGTTCCAGCTCGACGAGGTCAAAGATGCCCTGCGCGCCGCCGGCGTCATGGGCATGACCGTCAGCGAGGTGCGTGGCTTCGGCCGCCAGGGTGGGCACACCGAGACCTACCGCGGCGCCGAGTACCGGATCGACTTCGTGCCCAAGATCGCCATCGAGCTGGTCGTCGACGATGCCGCCGTCGACGGTGCCGTCGACGCGATCGCCAAATCGGCCTCGACGGGAAGGATCGGTGACGGCAAGGTCTGGATCACCGACGTCGAGCGGGTGGTGCGGATCCGCACCGGCGAGGAGGGCCCCGACGCCGTCTGACGGCGCGGCCGAGCCGGTGCGCCGCGCCGACGGCGGGTCACGTTCCCGGGACACGCAGCCGTGGCCCGGGAACGGGCGCGTTCACGGGATCGGGACGTCTCCGCCGGGCCATCTGATCGCGACCGGCTCGGGGTCGAACATCGCCCGGTCGATCGCCACCGCCACCGAGTACCACCGCTCGTCGGCGGCGCACTCGTGGCCCGGCTCGAACGCCACGTACTGGAGCTGGGCGGTTCCGGGCTCACCTCGCGTCGACACCCGCATGAACATCGGCTCGCACCCCGAACCGAACGACTCGGTCTCGATGGCGACGACCGCCCGGCCGAAGTCGACCCGCGGCGGGACGCCGGGCAGGCCGGCCGCGTCCCAGGCGATCGCCAGCGACTCGTTGTCGGTCGCGACGCGCATCGCGGCCTCGGATGCATCGACCTCTGACTCGGCGAGCACGGTCCAGGCGGCCTCGGTCGCGTCCATCCGTACCGGATCGGGCGAGTCGGCGCCCCCGCACCCGGTCGCGGCGAACAGCACGGGCAGGGCCACGAACCGCACGATGGATCTCATGACCGTTCGACGTTGTCACACCCCGGCTCGGTTCCCGGGGATCCGTGCCCGCTCAGCGGGCGCCGGGTTGGAGATGTGCACGCCGAGCCTTGCGGTTGGCGGCCTTCGGAGCGGCCGAACGCCGCACCGTGCGCGTCGCACGCTCGCTTTCGGATGCGGTTCGCGCCGTCGACCCGCTCCGCTCGCCGGGACGGCTCGACCGACCGCCGCGTCCGCGCGATGTGTCGTCACGTCGGCGATCGAATCGGCGCGGCTGACCACTGCGCGGCCGTCCGGCGCCCCGGTCGTGAGGCGGGCGGCTCGGCATGACGTCGGCTGACGGCCTTTCGGCCGCCGGCAACGGAGCGACAGGCGACTCGATGGCGCCCTCGACGAGCACGTCGCCGGTCGGGGCGGTGATCTCGACGTCGAGCGGGATGTCGCGCTGCATGCGGCGCGCCTGCTTCAACTGGTCTGGCTGAACGAACGAGATCACCAAGCCGCCGGCGCCGGCGCGCGCCGTGCGGCCGGACCGGTGAACGTACGCCTTGTGGTCCTCGGGTGGGTCATAGTGCACCACGGACGCCACACCGTCGACGTGGATGCCGCGCGCCGCGACATCGGTCGCGACCAGCGCGTGGACCCGACCCTTGGCGAAATCGGCGAGCGCCCTGTTGCGCTGGCTCTGGCTGCGGCCACCGTGGAGCGGTTCGGCGACGAGGCCGAAGCGGCCGAGCTGCTTCGCCAGCCGGTCTGCGCCGTGCCGGGTCCGGCAGAAGACGATCGACGGCCACGCCGCCTTGACGATCTCGGCGACCACCGGGTTGCGCTCCATCCGGTCGACCTTCCAGAAGCGGTGGTCGGCCGACCGCACGTCTGGCGTCTCCTCGCCGACCTCGTGGCGCACCGGGTCGCACTGGTACTCGCGTGTGAGCTGGGCGACGTCGCCGTCGAGCGTCGCCGAGAAGAGCAGCGTCTGACGGGAGCTCGAGGTCTGATCGAGCAAGCGGCGAACCGCTGGCATGAACCCCATGTCGGCCATGCGGTCGGCCTCGTCGAGGACGACGCACGAGACGTCCTGCAGGCCGACGTCGCCGCGGGCGATCAGGTCCTCGAGGCGACCGGGGCAGGCGACGAGGACGTCGACGCCGCGGCGCAACGCCGCGAGCTGACCCCCGTAGCCGACACCGCCGTAGACCGCGTCGACCCGCAGGCGGCCGGAGAACGTCCGCAGCTCGGCCGTGATCTGCTCGGCGAGCTCGCGCGTCGGGGCGAGCACGAGCGCCGTCGGCCGGTGCGGCACGGATCGAGCCGTGTTGGCGACCAGGGGCACGCCGAACGCGATCGTCTTGCCGGACCCGGTCGGGGCTCGGCCGCAGACGTCGCGACCGGCGAGGCCGTCGGCGACGGTCGCCGCCTGGATCGCGAACGGCTCGGCGATGCCGCGGCGCGCGAGCGCCTCGACGATGAACGGGGGGACGCCCAGGCGGGCGAAGGTGGTGGACCTGACGTCACTTTCCGGCCGGCTCGGCGGCCGGACAGTCGGGGGGTTCGGGGGTGGCATGGCTCACGGTGACAAGAGGAACCAACACCCGTCTGCGAACCCAACGGATGCGGAGCACCCGAAGCGCCCCGCACGCTATCCGAACACGTGTGCGAATCCTCCCGGGACATCACGCAGTGCACACCGACCGTTCACACTCCCGTAACAGACGTCGCCTACGTTCCCGGCCATATGGACTCCGGAAACACCGCTTGGCTGTTGACCTCGGCTGCGCTCGTGCTGTTCATGACGCCGGGGCTGGCGTTCTTCTACGGCGGCATGGTCCGCTCGAAGAACGTGCTCGGGATGCTCATGCAGAACGTGTTCGCGATGGGCGTGATCAGCATCATCTGGGCCGTGATCGGCTTCTCCCTCGCGTTCGGCGGGAGCGGCAGCCTGATCGGCAACTTCGACTACGCGTTCGTCTACGACATCGCCGAGAACGAGGGCATGGCGTTCTTCGCGTTCCAGATGATGTTCGCCGTCATCACGCCGGCGCTGATCACCGGCGCGACCGCCGACCGACTGAAGTTCGCCGGCTACGCCGTGTTCATCGCGCTCTGGTCGATCATCGTCTACTCCCCCGTCGCCCACTGGGTCTGGGACGCCGGCGGCTGGATCTTCGACATGGGCGCGCAGGACTTCGCCGGCGGCGCGGCGATCCACATCAACGCGGGCATCGCCGCCCTGGCGGTGGTCGCCGTCGTCGGCCAGCGGCGCGGCCACGGCAGCGAGCCGATGCCGCCCCACAACCTCCCGTTCACCGTGCTCGGCACCGGGATCTTGTGGTTCGGCTGGTTCGGGTTCAACGCCGGCTCGGCGCTCGCCGCCGACGCCGTCGCGGCACAGGCGCTCGTCAACACCCACCTCGCGGCGGCGGCCGGCATGCTCGGCTGGTTGGCGGTCGAGAAGATCAGGACCGGCCACGCCACGGTCCTCGGCGCCTGCTCGGGAGCGGTGGCCGGACTCGTGGCGATCACGCCGTGCGCGGGCTTCGTCGGCGATCTCTCTCCGATCCTGATCGGTCTCATCGCCGGCGCCGGCTGCTACCTCGCCCTGCGGCTGAAGGAGCTGCTCCGCCTCGACGACAGCCTCGACGTGATCGCCGTCCATCTCGTGGGCGGCCTGATCGGCACGATCCTGCTGGGGTTCTTCGGCGATGCCGAGATCCTGGGGGCCGACGGCATCTTCTACGGGGGTGGCGCCGAGCTCCTGAAGGACCAGGTCGTGGCGGCGGTGGGCGTCATGGTGTTCTCGGGCGTGCTCTCGTACGCGATCGCCCAGGCGGTCGACAAGACCATCGGACTGCGGGTCGATCCCGACGGCGAGCTGATCGGTCTGGACCAGAGCCAGCACGCCGAGTCGGCGTATCAGGCATGATGGCATCCGACATGGTCTCCACCCCGACGACCCCCGACGAGGAGCTGCGCTCATGAAGTTGATCACCGCGGTCATCAAACCGTTCAAGCTCGACGAGGTGAAGGACGCGCTGAAGGCCGCCGGCATCGCGGGCATGACGGTCGGCGAGGTCCGCGGCTTCGGCCGACAGGGCGGTCACACCGAGACGTACCGCGGCGCGGAGTACCAGATCGACTTCGTGCCCAAGGCGAGCCTCGAGGTCGTCGTCGACGACAGCCAGGCCGACCTGGTGGTCGACACCATCGCCAAGGCGGCCGCCACGGGCAAGATCGGGGACGGCAAGATCTGGGTCACCGACGTCGAGCGCATCGTGCGCATCCGCACCGGTGAGGAAGGCCCCGACGCCGTGTGATCGGTTCGGGCTGCGCCGACCGGCCGAGCCGGACCGGCGACGCTCGAAGAAAAGCACGGGAAATTCCGGCTCCGCTGCATCCGGCGCGCCGGGTCGCTCCGTATTTATCAGTAAATACCCACTGACCTACGGAGGTTCCCCCATGCGCATCCACCGCAGCGCCGCCATCGTCGGCGCCCTCGCCCTCACCCTCGCCGCATGCGGCGACGACAGCAACGGCGCCGACGTCTCGCCGGCCGCCGAGCAGCCCGGCCCGGGCACGATCGTCGACGTCGCGACCGAAGCGGGTTCGTTCCAGACGCTCGTCGCGGCGGTCGCTGCGGCCGGCCTGGTCGACACGCTGTCGGGCGACGACGCCTACACGGTGTTCGCACCGACCGACGACGCCTTCGCCGCCGCCCTGCAGTCGCTCGGCCTCACCGTCGACGAGCTGCTCGCCGACACCGGCACCCTCACGTCGATCCTGACCTACCACGTCGTGCCGGGCGAGGTGCCCGCCAGCCAGGTCGTCACGCTCGACGGCCAGTCGGTCACCACCGTCAACGGCGCCGAGCTCACGATCTCGGTCGACGGTGACACGGTGATGGTCAACGACGCCACGGTCACGGCCGTCGACGTCGACGCCAGCAACGGTGTCATCCACGTCATCGACTCGGTCCTCCTGCCGCCTTCGGGCGAGGAGATGTCGTCGGGCATGGGCGGCACGGAGCAGGCCACCGGCACGATCGTCGACGTCGCCACCGAGGCCGGCTCGTTCAACACGCTGCTCGCGGCGGCCCAGGCCGCCGGGCTGGTCGACACCCTCGCCGGTGACGGCCCGTTCACGGTCTTCGCGCCGACGGACGACGCGTTCGCTGCGGCGCTCGCGTCGCTCGGTCTCACCGCCGAGGAGCTGCTCGCCGACACCGACACCCTGCGGTCGATCCTGACCTACCACGTCGTGCCGGGCGAGGTGCCCGCCAGCCAGGTGGTCACCCTCGACGGCCAGTCGGTCACCACCGTCAACGGGGCCGACGTCCGGATCGGCGTCGCCGGCGAGACCGTGAAGGTGAACGACGCCACGGTCACGGCCGTCGACGTCGACGCCAGCAACGGCCTGATCCACGTCATCGACTCGGTCCTCCTCCCGCCGCGGTGACGAACCCGGCCGGGTCGGGGCCGCCCCCCGACCCGGCCGCACGCCGATGACCACCCTGCTCCTCGAACCCCGCCCGGACCGTCTCCGTCCCCGCCGATACCCTGTCGGCGTGCCGGCGGCATCGACGACGATCGCGACGGCGGGTGCGCACCCGTTCGCAGACGCGGACGGGCTCCGGCGCGCCTACGACGAGCACGGTCCGCTCGTGTACGGCATCTGCCGCAAGGCGCTCGACGAGCACACGGCCAACGACGTCACCCAGGAGGTCTTCATCAGCGCCTGGCGCGCCCGGAACCGGTTCGATCCGTCGAAGGGCACGGTGGCCGCCTGGCTCGTCGGCATCACGAAGCGGCGCATCATCGACCAGCTGCGGGCGGAGGGGCGACACGTCGACCGGCGGGCGGCCACCGACGAGCGGCCCGACCAGGTCGCCGACGCCGACGTGCAGCGGACGGTCGACCGGATGGTGGTCGCCGAAGCGCTGCGGGCCCTCCCGGAACGAACCCGCGACGCCGTCCTGCTCGCCTTCGTCCACGAACTGACCCACCACGAGATCGCCGAACGGACCGGCACGCCGCTGGGCACGGTCAAGAGCGACATCCGCCGCGGTCTGCAGCGGATCAAGGAACACCTGGAAACGATTCATGACTGACGAATCGACCGTCGAATCCGAGCTCGCCCGAGTGGTGGCGACGCTGCGCGACGTCGAGCCCGCCGACCTCGACCTCACGGCCCCGCCGGCGTCGGTGTGGGACGGCATCGTCGAGGCGGTCCGGGGCGACGCGGCCGCCGCCCCGGTCGTCGACCTCTCGTCGCGACGGCGGCGCGCCGCCGGCGCGCTGCTCGCCGCTGCCGCCGTTGTGGTCCTGGTCGTCGCCGGGGCCGCCGTGCTGCTCTCGTCGGGAGACGGTGACGTGATCGCACGCGCCGAGCTGGCCCACGACGCCGCGACGTTCGACGAGCTCGGTCGCGAGGCGACCGCCCGCGTCGAGCTGGTCGGCGGCGCGACGATCCGTCTGGCGGACGCCGCTCTGCCGACCGAGCTCGGCGAGGCCGATCTCGAGCTCTGGCTGATCGAGGCCGACGAGGACGGCCAGGTCGTCGACCTCGTGTCGCTCGGCATCGTCGGCGAGGGCACCGAGTTCACCGTCCCGGCCGGCTACGACCCGTCCGTGTACTCGGTCGTCGACATCAGCGTCGAGCCGCGCGACGGAGAGGCCGCGCACTCGGGCCGCTCGATCCTGCGCGGCCCGCTCGTGGAAGCCTGACCCCCATCGCCCGCCGCGTTGTGATCCCAGGTCGGGTGCTCGCCTACGGTGTCGCTTCATGACCGCGACCGATGCCGCGTCGACCGCACCACAGGAGCGCTGGACCGCGCAGTGGAAGGAGCTCAAGGCCGAGGTCATCGACACCGGACTCTGTACGGGCTGCTCCGCCTGCGTGGTCACGTGCCCCCACGACGTGATCGGGTACGAGCACGAGGAGGGCAAGTACCTGCCCTTCCATCTCGAAGACGAGCTCGGCCCCGACAACTGCATCCACGGCTTCGGTGAAGGGGGTGGGTGCACCACGTGCACCCGGGCGTGCCCGCGATTCCGGGCGTGGGAGACGTCGGCCGACATGCACCTGTTCGGGCGGATTCGCGAGCCCGACGAGATGGCCGGCGTCTGGCGACAGCTCTACCTCACGCGGGCGAGCGACGAGATGGTGCACAAAATGGGCCAGGACGGCGGCCTCGTCTCGGCGATGCTCATCTGGCTCCGTGAGCACGACTACATCGACGCCGCGCTCGTGTCGGGCGTCGAGGACGACGACGCCTGGAAGGCCAAGCCCGCCGTCGTCACGACCCGCGACGAGATCCTCGCCACCGCCGGCAGTCGCTACACCTACTGTGCCAACCCGCTGGCGCTGCCCGAGGCCCGCGAGCGCGGCTACGAGCGCCTCGCGCTGGTCGGCATGGGCTGTCAGACGTCGGCCCTGCCGACGATGTGGGACCGCAAGGCGGGCAAGGTGTCCAAGCCGTTCCTGTTCAACATCGGCCTCTTGTGCTCGAAGACGTTCGACGACTCGATCTTCACCGAGCTGTTCGAGGCCAAGTACGGCCTCGCCAAGCAGGACATGGTGAAGATGAACATCAAGGGCGTCTTCCAGATCTGGATGAAGGACGGCTCCTACCACGAGATCAACCTCAAGGAATGCCACGGCTGGACCCGCAGCGGATGCCTCCACTGCCCCGACTTCGCCGCCGAGCACTCCGACGTCGCCACCGGGGGCATCGGCGAGGACAACGACTGGACGCTGACGATCGTGCGCACCGAGCTCGGTGAGGCGGTGATCGAGCGGATGATCGCCGACGGCTCGATCATCGCCAAGCCGGCCCAGGAGGACGAGACGGCGATGCGGCTGCTGCGACTGCTGTCGATCGTCAGCCGGCGACGCTGGCCCGCCGACGCCGACCCGGCGCCCGCGGTCGGCGTCCCGCCGCCCAAGAAGAAGGCTGCCCCGCCGACGCCCGCAGCGGCCAGCTGATCATCCGACCACCACCCCGGTCACCCCGGCGAGCACGATCAGCAGGCCGAGCGCCTGCACCCGGGTGACCGGGTCTCGATAGACGACCCGACCGACCACCACGGTCACCGCCGGGAACATCGACGCCGTCACGACCGCCGGCGTCGGGTCGGCCTGCACCCCGAGCAGGTACAGCACCGTCGAGAGCGCGCCGAACGTGCCCGCGGCGATCCCGGCGATGCGCACCCCGGTGATCGGCAGCCGACCCTTCGCACGCGTGGCGACCACGACCATGAGGGCGAACGCAGCGAGGCGCTGCATCACGGCCGGCCACGCGCCGCTGTCGTCGGACGCCTCGATGATGATCGAGAGCCCGAAGCCGTAGCCACACCCCGAGATCAGGCTCCAGCGCACGCCGGCCGCGACGTTCGACACCGGCGGGCCGGCCGCCGAGATCAGCACCAGACCGCCGATCGCCACGATCGCCCCCACGAGGGCCCATGCCGAGGCGCTGGC
>JBFHJC010000021.1:0-26620 GCA_041596155.1 Ilumatobacter sp.
GACGCCCGACGCGATGGCGGCGGTCGTGGGCGAACTCGTGGAGTACCACCGTTGGGCCGGGCCGGTGGGGGTGTGCATGCCGTCGGTCGTCCAGCACGGCATCGTCCGCAGCGCCGCCAACATCGACGACGAGTGGATCGGCGTCGACGCCGACGCACTGTTCACGGCCACGATCGGGCAGCCGGTCGCCGTGATCAACGACGCGGACGCCGCCGGCCTGGCCGAGATTCGCTGGGGCGCCGGTCGGGGTCGGCGCGGCGTCGTGCTCTGCCTCACCTTCGGCACCGGCATCGGATCGGGCCTGTTCGTCGACGGCGTGCTGGTTCCCAACACCGAGCTCGGCCACCTCGAGCTCGACGGCTTCGACGCCGAGTCCCGCGCCGCGGCGAGTGCCCGCGACCGCGACGGCATCACGTGGGAGCAGTGGGGCGACCGGGTGAACCGCTACCTCCGCCACGTCGTGGGACTGTTCTCGCCGGACCTCGTGATCCTCGGCGGCGGAGCGAGCAAGCGACCCGAGCGCTGGTTGGGCCGGCTCGATCCCGGCTGCGAGGTCGTCGTCGCCGAGCTGGCGAACAACGCAGGGATTGCCGGCGCCGCCCTGGTCGCGCCGGCAGCGGGTTCAGACCCGGCCCGTCGCGAGTGACCGGTTGATCCGCCGGTTGCGCACGAAGATCACCGCCATCGTGATGATGCTCAGCGGTAGCAGGAACACGAGCACGGCGACCGCGTACTCGTCGCGGGCAGCGTGTTCGCTGCTGTCGAGTACGAGCCACGTCAGGTACGCGGCGTAGTACACGAGGAACAGGAGTCCCTCCCAGCGCAGCAGCGAGAAGCCGTTCGCGAAGATCGGCAGGCAGGCGATCGCGACGGCGATCATCACCGGGATGTCGAGCGTCAGGGCGCCATCGGGGATCGGGATCGACGACGGAGAGACGGTCGCGGTGATGCCGAGCACGGCGAGGATGTTGAACAGGTTGGACCCGACCGCGTTGCCGACCGCGAGGTCGCGCTGCCCGCGAGCCGCCGCGAGGACCGACGTCGCGATCTCGGGGAGCGACGTTCCGATCGCCACGACCGTCAGTCCGATGACGAGCTCGCTGACGCCGAGCTCGGCGGCGATGTCGGTCGCCGCAGCCACGAGCGCGCTCGAACCGATGACGAGCAGCACGAGGCCGACGAGGACGAGACCGACGTCGGTCCGCGCCGAGGTCGCGCTGAGCTTCTCGATGCTGTACGCCTCGGCGTACTCGTCGTCCACCTCGGCCTCGTCGGCGCGACCCGACGCGACGACGGTCCATCCGACGTAGACGATCAGCGCGAGGACGAAGGCGGCGCCTTCCCATCGCGCCAGGTCGTTGTCGAGGCCGAACACGAACACCAGAACCGAAGCGCCCAGCATCAACGGCACGTCGATGCGGACGATTCGTTGGGCGACGACGAGCCCGCCGCCGACCGCCGCCGACAGCCCGAGCACCAAGAGCACGTTGGCGACGTTCGATCCGACGACGTTGCCGACGGCGATGTCGGCCTCGTCGCGCAGCGCGGCGCCGAGGCTCACCGCCAACTCCGGGGCGCTCGTCCCGAAGGCGACGACGGTCAGACCGATGACGACCGGCGAGAGACCGGTGCGCGCGGCCAGCCGTGAGGCGCCGCTCACGAGCGTCTCGGCGCCGGCGACGAGCGCGGCGACGCCGACGGCGAAGAAGACGGCGGTCCACAGATCCATGAGCGGGCCAGTCTGGCGCCGAACCGTCAGCGCTCAAACCGGCCCGGCCGGGCGGTGGGCCACGCGGGCCGCCGCGCCGCCGTCGGGTTCCGCCACACGACCCGCGCGGCGTCGCAGCCGTCGATCGGGATCCCGTCGAGGGTCTGTCCGGTCAGACACGCCTCCGTGTCACCCCCTTCCGCGACGTGCCGTCGAGTGAGCCGCCCTCCGCGCCCCGGAAGCGTTTCGCGCAAGGGCCGAACCCCCGACCGACGCGCTACCGCTCGGTCGCTCAGAATTCCTTGGCGAACCAGTGGTGGGCGTAGGGGTTCTCGTTGTAGCGGTCGACCGGGCGATAGCCCGCACGCTCGTACATCGTCACCGCTTCGGTCAGCACCTCGTTGGTGTCGAGCACGACCCGGGTGCGGCCCAGCTCTCGGGCGACCTGCTCGAGATGGTCCAGCAGTCGGCGCCCGAGTCCCTGGCCCCGCTGCGTCGGGTCGATCCACATCCGCTTGATCTCCGCAGTGCGGTTGTCGATGCGCTGGACGCCGCCACACCCCACGACCGTGTCACCGTCGGTGACGACCACGAACGCACCGTGCGGCGCCAACATCTCGATCTCGTCGCGGCCGGCGCCGCCGTGGGCCGGGTCGAATCCGCCGTGGAAGCGTTCGTCGAGCTCGGCGAAGTAGCGCTCGATCGCGACGCGCGCCGGCGCACCGCCCGGATGGACGATCTCGAAGCTCAGGCCGTCCGGGGTGTCCACCGCGCGGACGTTAGCCAGCCGGGCCGGGGGCGTCGCGTGGTCAGCAGGTGCGGGGAAGTTGCTCGCCGGCTGGGCGGGCGACGAGGCGGTGCACCCCGAGCGACGTCCGCGCCGCGACCCGGCCGGGTTCGGCGGCGGTCACCTCGCCGATGATCGCGGCCCTCGCTCCCGCCGGGTCGGAGCGCATCGCCTGCACCACTGCCTCGGCGTCGTCGGCGGGGATGACCGCGACCAGCACCCCCTCGTTCGCCACGTGGGCCGGGTCGAGCCCGCCGGATGTCACGACGCGCCCGGCCGGGCAACGGGCGCGGCCGGGCGGGGCGTCGGTGTGCTGGTCAGGTCGGGTCGACGTTCTGGTTGAGGTGGAGGACGTTGGCCGGGTCGAGCCGGCGCTTGAGGGCGACCAGCCGATCCCACGTGGCCGCTCCGTAGGCCTCTCGGACGCGGTCGGCGCCCTCGTCGGCGGCGAGGTGGTTGACGTAGCTGCCGCCGCACGACCAAGCGTGTAGTGCCGACCAGCTGTCGCGGCACCACTGCACGTGGGGATCGGCGGGTCCGTCGTCCCAACCGGCTGCCACCGTGAGCATGTACGCGGCGTCGCGGAACCGGAACGCCGTGGCGTCGGCGCCGACGTCGGCGATGGCACCCCCGACGCGACGCACCAGGATCTGGTCGAACGGCGACGGCATCGCGCCCGCGCAGGCGATCAGCGCGCCGACGACGTCGTCGTCGAGCTCGCCCAGCCACTCGGACCGGACGTGGTACCGCCGCCCGTGCGGCACCCCATCGTCGTACCACTGCTGGATCTCGGTGTAGGGGTGGATGCCGGTGGTGTCGATCGCGGGGTGGAGCCCCTGGAATGCCGCGAAGGCGGCGGGCGGGGTCGCTGAATCACCGGTCCAGAGCAACGACACCGTGACGACCGGCTGGAAGTGCAGCTCGGCCGGCACGAAGGGGGCCGGCGGTGCGACCACGAGGCCGACGACCGGTGAGAGCTCGCGCGGAGCGCTCGGCGCGACGTCGAGGAACGTGCCGATCACCTCCGGCGCGCGAGCGATCGGCCACGCCATCATCCCCGCGAGCAGTTGCGGGACTCGTTGCAGCCGGAATCGGAACTCGGTGACGATGCCGAAGTTGCCGCCGCCGCCGCGCAGCCCCCACATGAGCTCGGGATCGGACTCGTCGTCGACGTCGACGATCGTGCCGTCGGCCAGGACGAGCTCGGCGCCGACCAGATGGTCGCACGCCAACCCGTACGCCCGCGACAGCCACCCGATGCCGCCGCCGAGCGTCAGCCCGGCGACGCCGGTGTGGGAGATCTCCCCGCCCGGGCTGGCGAGTCCGTGCGCCTGCGTCGCCGCGTCGTAGTCGCCCCACACCAGGCCGGGCTCCGCACGTGCGATGCGGCGCTCGGTGTCGACCTGGACGCGCTGCATCGGCGAGAGGTCGATCATCATGCCGCCCTCGCACACCGAGTGGCCCGGGATACTGTGACCGCCGCCGCGCACCGCGATCTCGAGACCGGTCGAGTTCGCGATGCGGACCGCCGCGGCGACCTCGTCGACGGTGCGACAGCGGGCGATGATCGCCGGGCGGCGGTCGATCGCGCCGTTCCAGACGCGGCGCGCCTCGTCGTAGCCGGCGTCGCCCGGGCGCAGGACCTCGCCGAGACGGGGGCCGGGCGGGTCGTCGATCAGGGCATCGGGGATGATGGTCATGGCGTCCTCCTGGGAATCGGACCGGGTCGGTCGATGCGCCCACGATGCGGTCGTGGCGGCCCGACCTCCATCCCGAATTCGCGGGGTGGCGACGCCTGCCGACGGCATTCATACTCGGACCGTGAACGCCGATCGGCTGATCCGGGCACAGACCGCGATCGATCGGATCGCGGCGGAGGCCCGCACCGTCGTCGACCTCTGCCGCGAGGTGCACGGCGTCGTGCACGGCATCGTGCCCGCCGATCGCTGGTGCGCCTTCGCCGTCGATCCCGCGACGACGTTCGCGACCAACGGCTATCACGACGAGGGCGTACCCGTGGCGCACGTGCCACGGCTGCTCGAGCTCGAGCACGGGACCTCGGACCACAACCAGATCCGCGAGCTGGCGCGCAGCTCGACCGGCGTCGCGACGCTGGCCGAGGCCACGGGTGGCGATCCGGCAGCCAGCGCCCGTTACCGCGAGGTGCTCGCGCCGGCCGGGCTGCCCCACGAGCTCCGAGCGGTGGTGCGCGACGCCGGCCGAACCTGGGGCGCGCTCGTGCTCCTGCGGGCGGCCGACAGCCCGGGCTTCGAGCCGGACGACGTCGATGCGATCGCCCGTTGCGGCCCTCGGCTGGCGGCGGCGTTCCGGGCTGTGCTGCTCCGCCAGCACCTCGACCACGCCGACGACGCCCGCGAAGCCGGCATCCTCGTCGTCGGCGGCCAGCCGCTCGAGGTCGCCAGTGCGACCCCCGCAGCTCAGGAGTGGCTCGATCTCCTCGACGACGGCGGACACGGCGGTCCGCTGCCGACGTCGGTCCTCAGCGCGATGTACGCGAGTCGTGCCGCCCCGTCGGGCGGGCCGGCGGCCGTGCGGGCACGAACGCGCGGTGGCCGTTGGGTGACGATCACCGCCGAGCGGCTCGCCGACGGGGGCGACTCGTTCGGGATCGTGCTGCAGCCGAGCCGCCCGGCTGAGATCGCCGCGATCGTGGGCGCTGCCCACCGCCTCACCCGGCGCGAGACCGAAGTCGTGGTGCTCGCCGCGGCCGGGAGCTCCAACCGCGAGATCGCGAGTGCGCTCGGGATGTCACCGCACACCGTGGGCGACCACCTGAAGCACGTGTTCACGAAGCTGGGCGTCGCGACACGTGGCGAGATGACGTCGAAGCTCTTCCACGACCACTATCTGCCGCGCGAGATCGCCGGTCGACGGGTGGGCCTCGACGGGTGGTTCCTCGACTGACGCCAACGCGCAGACCGTCCGCGAGCCGGTCGACGACCGCGAACGCGCCCGTGCCGGCGGCGCCCGACCTGCCAGACTGCCGGGATGCGCACGTGGTGACCCGCAAGCCCGTTCACGCCTGCAAGGAGCCCCGCATGTCCGCCACCCTCACCGTCACCGGCCTGACCGTGTCGCGCGGCGCGCAGGTGGTGCTCGACGAGGTCGAACTGGTCGTGGCCCCCGGTCGCCGGATCGGGTTGGTCGGGCCGAACGGGGTCGGCAAGTCGACGCTGCTCGCGGTGTGCGCCGGCGCCCTCGAGCCCGATGCCGGGTCGGTGCGTCTCAACCCGCCGGCAGCGACGGTCGGCTGGCTGCACCAGGAGCAGGAGCGTTCGTCCGAGACCGTGCGCGAGCTGCTCCATCGCCGCACCGGGGTCGCCGCCGCCCAGGCCGAGCTCGACGCCGCCACGCTGGCACTGTCGGAGGGTCGCCGCGGCGGCGCTGAGCGCTACGACGTGGCCCTCCACCGGTGGATGGCGCTCGGCGCCGCCGACCTCGATGCCCGCGTCGGCGCCGTGGCGGCCGAGCTCGGGATGAGCGAGCGGCTGCTCGGCCAGGCGACCGCGAGCCTGTCGGGCGGTGAGGCGGCCCGGGCGGGCCTGGCCGCCCTGCTGCTGTCACGCTTCGACGTGTACCTGCTCGACGAGCCGACCAACGACCTCGACCTCGCCGGTCTGGAGCGTCTCGAGGAGTGGGTACGCACCCTGTCGGCCGGTGTGCTCCTCGTCAGCCACGACAGGCGGTTCCTCGACCATGTCGTGACCGATGTCGCCGAGCTCGACGAGTTCAGCCATCGGCTGTCGGTCTTCGGCGGCGGTTGGCAGGCGTACCGCGACGAGCGCGAGCGGGCCCGTCGCCACGCGTGGGAGCGCTTCGAGGAGTTCGACAGCGAGCGGCGGTCGCTGGCCGATCGCGCCCAGCGCCAGCGCGAGTGGGCCCAGCAGGGGCGGTCGAGAGTTCGACGTTCCGGCGAGAAGGACAAGAACATCCTGGCGTTCCGGCTGAACCAGACCGAGCAGCTCGCCGGCAAGGCCGCCCAGACCCAGCGGGCGATCGACCGGCTCGAGAACGTCGACAAGCCGCGCGAGCCGTGGGACCTGCGCCTTCGGGTACCCGATGCGCCGCGCAGCGGCGACGTCGTCGCTCGCCTGTCCGGCGCGGTCGTCGAGCGCGGCGACTTCCGGCTCGGACCGGTGGACCTGCTCGTCGAGTACGGCGAGCGGATCGCGCTGGTCGGCCACAACGGCGCGGGCAAGTCGACGCTGATCGACGTGATCCTCGGGCGCACACCGCCGACCGCCGGGACGGCGGTGCTGGGCGCGTCCGTCGTGGTCGGAGAGATCGAGCAGGTGCGCGCCCAGCTCACCGGGCAGGCGACCCTGCTGCGCGCGTTCATGGACGCCACCGCGCTGACCGTCGCCGATGCGCGCACCCTGCTCGCCAAGTTCGGCCTCGTCGGCGCCCACGTCGAGCGCCCGACGGCGTCGCTGTCGCCGGGAGAGCGCACCCGTGCCTCGCTGGCGCTGCTCATGGCGAACGGCGCCAACCTGCTCGTGCTCGACGAGCCGACGAACCACCTCGACCTGCCGGCGATCGAACAGCTCGAGCAGGCCCTCGACACGTTCGCCGGCACCGTGCTCCTGGTCACCCACGATCGCGAGTTGCTCGACCGGGTGCGGATCACCCGAACGGTCGAGCTCTGGGCCGGATCGGTGGTCACACCCCCTGGGTAGCCTCGAAGGATCGCCGACCATCCCGTGCTCGCGGCGTTCTCGCCGGCCGTGCGCGAGTGGTTCGCGTCCTCGTTCCCGGAGCCGACACCGCCCCAGGTCGAGGGCTGGCCGCACATCGCGGCCGGCGAGCACACGCTGATCTGCGCCCCGACCGGTTCGGGCAAGACGCTGACCGCGTTCCTGGCGTCGATCGACCGCCTCGTGACCTCGCCCCGACCCGATGCTCGCACCCATCGCACGCGCGTGCTCTACATCTCGCCGCTGCGAGCGCTCGCCTTCGACATCGAGAAGAACCTGCGGGCGCCGCTCACCGGCATCGGTCTCGCCGCCGAGCGGATCGGCGTGCCGTTCACCGCTCCCGAGGTCGCGATGCGGACCGGCGACACACCGTCGAACGAACGCCAGAAGCTCATCCGGCGCCCACCTGATCTGCTGATCACCACACCCGAGTCGCTGTACTTGATGCTGACGTCCTCGGCGCGCGAGACGCTCCAGGGTGTCGAGACGGTGATCGTCGACGAGATCCACGCGATGGCCACCACCAAGCGCGGCGCGCACCTTGCGCTCACCCTCGAGCGGCTCGAGGAGGTCACCGACCGGGCGCCCCAGCGGATCGGGCTGTCGGCCACCCAGCGACCGCTCGAGGAGACGGCGCGGTTCCTCGGGGGCTACGCCGACGCTGCCACGCCCCGCCCGGTCACGATCGTCGACACCGGGGTCCGCAAGCAGCTCGACGTCGAGGTCGTCGTCCCCGTCGAGGACATGGGCGCACCGGGCGACGACGCGGCCCCGCTGGGCCAGCCCGGTGGCGGTGAGCGGCGGTCGAGCATCTGGCCCAGCATCTACCCGCGCATCCTCGAGCTGGTGCTCTCGCACCGCTCGACGATCATCTTCTGCAACGCCCGCCGGGCGGCCGAGCGGCTGGCCGCCAAGCTCAACGAGCTCGCCGAGGAGCAGGGCATCGGGGTCGACCCCGAGACCGGCCGCTTGCCCGAGGAGCTCGTCAAAGCGCACCACGGCTCGTTGGCGCGCGAGCAGCGGATCGTCATCGAGGACCAGCTCAAGCGGGGCACATTGCGCGGCATCGTCGCCACCTCGTCGCTCGAGCTCGGCATCGACATGGGCGCCGTCGACCTCGTCATCCAGGTCGAGTCGCCGGGCGCGGTGAGCCGCGGCCTGCAGCGCATCGGACGTGCCGGCCACCAGGTCGGCCAGCCGAGCAAGGGCTCGATCTTCCCGAAGCACCGCAGCGACCTGCTCGAGGCGGCCGTCGTCAGCCGACGGATGATCGACGGCGAGATCGAGCACTCCCGCTACCTGCGCAACCCCCTCGACGTGCTCGCCCAGCAGATCGTCGCGCACGCGGCTGCGACCGGCGAGGTCGCCGTCTCCGAGCTGGCGGTGCTCGTGCGGCGAGCGGCCAACTTCCACGACCTCGGCGACGAGCTGCTCGCCAACGTGCTCGATCTCCTGGCCGGCCGCTACCCGAGCGAGGAGTTCTCCGAGCTGCGGCCGCGCATCGTGTGGGACCGGGTCAACGACACGATCCGGCCGCGCGACGGCTCCAAGCGGCTCGCCGTCACGAGCGGCGGCACGATCCCCGATCGCGGGTTGTTCGGGGTGTTCCTGCCCGACGGCACGCGCGTCGGCGAGCTCGACGAGGAGATGGTCTACGAGAGCCGTCCCGGTGAGACGTTCCTGCTCGGTGCGTCCACCTGGCGGATCGAGGACATCAGCTTCGAGCGGGTGACGGTCACGCCGGCGCCCGGCGAGCCGGGCAAGATGCCGTTCTGGCACGGCGACCGGCCCGGCCGCCCGCTCGAGCTCGGTCGCGCGCTGGGAGCGTTCACGCGCCAGATCCGGGAGTTGCCGGTGGCCGACGCGGTCGACCGGTTGCGCGACGAGTACGCGCTCGACTCGTTCGCGGCGGGCAACGTCGTCCAGTACCTGACCGAGCAAGCCGAGGCGACCGGCGTCGTGCCCGACGACCGCACGGTCGTCGTCGAGCGTTTCCGCGACGAGATCGGCGACTGGCGGGTGTGCGTGCTCAGCCCGTTCGGCACACCGGTGCACGCTCCCTGGGCGATGGCGATCGAACGTCGGCTGATCGACCGCTACGACCTGCCGGTCGAGACGATGTGGGGCGACGACGGGATCGTGATCCGGCTCCCGGAGGCCGCCGACGACCTCGACCCCGACGTCTTCTTGATCGATCCCGACGACATCGACGAGCTCGTCGTCAGCTCGCTGCCGCAGACGTCGCTGTTCGCCGCCCGCTTCCGCGAGTGCGCCGGGCGTGCTCTGCTGCTGCCGCGCCGCCGTCCCGACCAGCGCACCCCGTTGTGGCAGCAGCGTCAGCGGGCCTCCGACCTGCTCGCCGTGGCGTCGAAGTACCCGACGTTCCCGATCCTGCTCGAGACGTCGCGCGAGTGCCTCCAGGACGTGTTCGACGTCCCGGCGCTGCGCGAGGTGCTCGGCCAGCTCCGGTCCCGCCAGATCCGTCTCGTCCAGGTCGACACGCCGGCGTCGAGCCCGATGGCGTCGAGCCTGCTCTTCAACTGGATCGCCCAGTACATGTACGAAGGCGACGCGCCGCTGGCCGAGCGCCGCGCCGCCGCGCTCGCGCTCGACCGCGACCTGCTGCGCGAGCTGCTCGGCGCCGAGGAGCTGCGCGAGCTGCTCGACCCGGGCGTGCTCGCCGACGTCGAGCTCGAGCTGCAGTGCCTCGCCGACGGCCGCCGGGCGCGCGGCCCCGACGAGGTGCATGACGTGCTGCGCAAGGTCGGCGACCTCACCGAGGCCGAGGTCGACCTGCGCTGCGAGGCCGAGCCGGGCGTCGGCGCCCGGTGGCTCGCCACCCTGCTCGACGAGCGGCGGGCGATCGAGATCGGCATCGGTGACGAGATTCGGTACGCGGCGGCCGAGGACGCCGCCCGCTACCGCGACGCCCTCGGATGCTCGATCCCGATCGGGCTGCCGATGGCGTTCACCGATCCGGTGCCGCGCCCGCTCGAGGAGCTCGTCGGCCGGTTCGCCCGCACCCACGGGCCGTTCCTCGTCCGCGACGTCGCCCGCCGCTTCGCCGCCACCGTGGAGCGGGTCGAGGGTGCCCTCGAGGCGCTCGCCGACGACGACCGAGTGGTGCGCGGCGAGTTCCGCCCCGACGGGGTGCAGCGCGAGTGGTGCGACGTCGACGTCCTGCGCCAGCTGCGCCGTCGGTCGCTCGCCACCCTGCGCCGCGAGGTCGAGCCGGTCGAACCCGACGCGCTCGCCCGCTTCGTGCCCGGATGGCACGGCATCCCCGCCGAGCGACGCGGCACCGAGTCGCTGGTCGAGGCGATCGGCATGCTCGCCGGCGCGCCGCTCGTGGCGTCCACGCTCGAGCGCGACGTGCTCCCGCTGCGCATCCTCGGCTACCGGCCGGCGGCGCTCGACGAGCTGTGCACCGCCGGCGAGGTGGTGTGGGTCGGCGCCGGCTCGATCGGCGCACGCGACGGCCGGATCCGCCTCTGCTTCGCCGACCAGCTGCCGCTGCTCGCGCCCGGCTGGGAGCGCGACGAGCCGCCGTCGGGCGCGCTCCATGACTCGATCCGGGCGCACCTGACCGATCGGGGCGCCAGCTTCTGGGGCCAGCTGCGGGCGGCGGCGCCCGACGCCAACGACCCCGAGCTGCTCACCGCACTGTGGGACCTCGTCTGGGCGGGCGAGGTCACGAACGACACGCTCGCGCCGCTGCGGGCGATGCTCGCCGGCGGCGGCGTCAAGCCGTCGCGCTCCAAGCGCGCCGCCGGTCGGCCCCGTCCGGGCCGGCTCACCCGACTCGGACCGCCGGCCGCCGCCGGCCGGTGGAGCCTGGTCGCACCGCTGCTCGAACCGGCGCCGACGCCCACCGGGGCGGCCCACGCGCAGGCGCTGCAGCTCCTCGAGCGTTACGGCGTCGTCACCCGTGAGGCGGTGCTCGGCGAGGGGGTCGTCGGCGGGTACGCCGCGGTGTACGGGGTGCTCAAGGTGCTCGAGGAGCGTGGTCGGGCGCGACGGGGTTACTTCGTCGCCGGCCTCGGTGCCGCCCAGTTCGCCCTGCCCGGCGCCGTCGACCGGTTGCGGGCGGCGCGCGAGCGGGTCGATCCCGAGCTGGCGCCCGAACGTATCCCCGACGCGGTCGTGCTGGCGTCAACCGATCCGGCTCAGCCGTACGGTGCCGCGCTGGCATGGCCCCCGACCGAAGGCCGGCCGGCGCGCTCGGCGACGTCGGTGGTGGTCCTTCGCCAGGGCGAGGCGCTGGTGTGGTTCGACCGCCGGTCACACCATCTGGTCATGTTCCCCGCTGCCGACCACGATGCAGCGTGGGCCGACGCGCTCGTCGACCTCGTCAAGAACGGACGGGCCCGGACGGTCGAGGTCCGCAAGGTCGACGGCGACGCGGTTCCGGCCGAGGTGGCGACGACGCTACGCGCCGCCGGCTTCACCGACGGTTACCGAGGTCTGAACTTCCGCGGCTAGTCGTTCGGGCTCCGCCGGACCGGCCGAGCCGGATCCGGCTGCGCCTCCCGTGCTCGCCGGCTCCGCTGCGCTTCGCCGCTCGCCCGCCGGGGGTGGTGCGACGACGGTCGACCATCGCCGCTCGCCCGCCTGGCCGCGGCGACGCGGCGAGGTCGATCAGGCGGGTGCGCGGCGGTCAGGCGGGGGCGAGGTCGCGTGCGGTGGCGCTGACGCTGCGGTCGCGGCCGAGGTGCTTGGCCTCGTAGAGCGCACGATCGGCGGTGGCGATGGCGTCGATCACGGCACCCTCGTCGGAGATCGACACGCCGACCGACACCGTGACGTGGGAGCCGTCGGGCAGGCCGACCGCTCGCACGGCGGCGACGATCCGCTCGGCGATCGTGCCGGCGTCCATCATCGTCGCCCCCGGCAGCAGCACGCAGAACTCCTCGCCGCCGAACCGGTACACGACGTCGCCCTCGCGGACGTTGGCCTCGATGATCTGGCCGAGCTCGCGCAGCACCTCGTCGCCGCAACCGTGGCCGAAGTGGTCGTTCACCGTCTTGAACCGGTCGACGTCGATCAGCATGACGGCGGTCTCGTAGTTGGCCGCGTCGTGGACGTCGAGGTCGTGGTCGAACTTGCGCCGGTTCGCGAGGCCGGTCAACCCGTCGCTCCAGGCGATCGCCTCGATCTCGGCGGCCTCCGGTCGACGACGCAGGGTATTGCCCAGCGCCGCGACGCCCAGCGCGACGAGCGACAGCGCTCCGACGACCAGCAGGCCGACCTCGGGGCTGCCCGAGCGGGCGGGCGTGGCGGCGACCGCAGACGGGGTGGCGGCGATGCGGCCGAGATCGGCGATCGCGGCGCCGTACACGACGGCCGGCGGGACGTCGCCGTCGGCGGTCTCGGGCAGGGGCGCGAGGGCCACCCGGATCGCCTCGGTCAGGTCGACGCCGAGGCGATCGAGCTGGCCGAGGATCTCGGCGCCACGAGCGTCGACGCGTCGCAGTTCGGCGGGGTTCGCGTCGGCGCCGGTCACGAGCGCCAGCTCCTCGGCCGCGACGTCGGCGGCTTCGGTGGCGAGGTCGCGGATGGTCGACTCGACGTTGGTGGCCGCCAGGGCGGGCACCGCCGGCCCGACGGTCACGGCCGCGACGAGTGCGGCGACGGCAATTCGGATCGTGGTCACGTCCTGAAGATCGGCGCATGCCCGCCCGATCTTGAGCTCGACCTGACGTTCGTTGACGAACTCCGAACGCTCTGGGTGGCCTCAGCCGACCCGCTGGACGGCGCGGAGGCCGGCCCACGCCAACGCGCTCACCTCAGCGGCGATCTCGTCGGGGTCGAACGCCCGCCCCAGTCCGACGAGGCGCCGACTGGCACCCTCGGCGAGGCCGACGAGGGCGTGGGCGAGAGTGTCGCGGTGGACGGGGTCGATGTCGACCGCGATCAGCGGCGCGATCGCGGCCGCCGCTGCATCGGTGATCTGGCGGATCCGGCCGCTGAACTCGGGGTCGTGGCGGGCGCTGCCGCCGAACAGCAGCATGAACTCGTCGTGGCGTTGGGCGACCCAGCGGAAGTAGGCCCGGAATCCTCGCTCGGTGAGCTCCTTGCCGTCCGTGGCGTCGGCCGTCGCCTTGGCGATGGCGTCGAGCAGGCGGGCCCCGACCAAGTCGAGCAGCGCCCGGTACAGATCGCTCTTGGACTCGAAGTGCTGGTACAGGACGGGCTTGGTCACGCCGGCCGCCTCAGCGATGTCGTTCATCGACGCCCCGTAGTAGCCGGATCGGCCGAACACGTCGACGGCGATGTCGAGGATCTGCTCGCGTCGAGCATCGGCGGACAGGCGGGCGGAGGTCATGAATCGGGTGCACGCCGGCGTGGGCGCTGGTTACCGAACAGTAACCGATTCACCAACCGTGCTCGACATCGTCTCGTTCCGCCGCCTTGACGGCGTATCCGAGGACGATGCTCGGTGCGAGCAGCACGAACGACACGACGAGCGCCGCGACGACGACGGCTGCCATCGCCGAGCTGAAGCCGATCGCAAAGGCGATCACGAACGCGGCGACGGCGAACGCGAGCACGAGGTACCCGAGGCGGTTCGCGATCAGCGTCCACCGGGCGACCTGGGCGCGCCGGCGGCGAACCGGGTCGTCGATCGGTTCGGGCGGGCGGTCCACGCGCTCATCGTACGGTTGCGGCGTGCCGAGCCCGCCGGTGCGCGAGAATCGGTGGGTGCTGACGGACGCCGAACGCGACGCGCTGATCGAGCGCGCGGCCCGGATCCCCGCGGTCCACGACGCAGACGCGGGCACGCTGTACCACTACAGCGAGGACGGCACGATCAAGCGGTTCGCGCCCCACGTGCCTCAGACGAATCCGAGCCACCCCCCTGCGGTCTGGGCGATCGACCACGCCCACGCGCCGCTGTACTGGTTCCCGCGCGACTGCCCCCGCATCAGCGTGTGGGCGCGCACGCCGGAGCAGCAGGAGCGGTTGTCCGACCTGTTCGGCACGGAGGCGTGGCGCATCTGCGCGACCGAGACCGGCTGGATCGATGGGCTCAGGTCATCGCGGATCTACCGCTACGAGTTCGACGGGTCGCAGTTCGAGCCGTGGCGCGAGGCCGACGGGCAGTATGTGGCGTACGAGGCGATCCGGCCCGCGCGCGTCGCGCCGATCGACGACGTGCTCGGCCTGTTCCACGACGGCGACGTCGAGCTGCGGTTCACCCCACGCCTCGGCACCTTGATGGACCAGATGCTCGTGTCGCAGCTGCCCTTCAGCTTCGTCCGCATCCGCAACGCCCGCCGCTGACGCTCCGATCCGGGTCCTCAGAGCCCGGGCGGGAGCAGGCGGTTGACGTTCTGGAAGAAGAAGTAGAGGGCGACCACGAACGGAGCGATGCCGACGAGGCCACCGATCCAGTCGTGCCGCGTGCGGCGGCTCAGCGCGTACGCGGCGAGGGAGATCGCCGTGAGGACGAGGCCCCACAGCGCGATCTGGGGGAACGCGGCGCCGTCGTCGAACCACCCCTGCGAGAACGCGTCGACCTCGCGATCGGCGACGTCCGGCTCGTCGGCGGGCCCGCTCGGTCGCGGCTCGTCGGCGGCCGGTGCTGACGGCTCGTCGGCCGGCTGATCGCCCGGTGCGCTCGGATCGTCGGCGGGAGCTGCCGGTGCGGTGACCGAATCGTCGGCGGGCGCCGCGGGATCGTCGACGACCACCGTCGGGTCGTCGCCGGGGATCGCTGTGTCGTCGGCCTCATCCGCCGGCTCGTCGAGCTCGTAGGACGTCGGCAGGCCGACGTTCGACGACCGGCTCGGGTCGAGCACGCTGTGCACCACGATGCGGTCGCGTGCCGTGTACTTCGGGTCGCACGACGTGAGCGTCAGCTCGGCGATGTCGGGGTTCCCGGTCGTGACGACCCAGTAGTCGGCCGCCGACACGATCTCGGTGCCGGTGACCAGATACACGAACCGGTCGCCGGTGATCATCGTCACGATGATCTCGTCGCCCGGGCGCAGCTGGTCGACGTCGAAGAACGGTGCGCCGTACGTCGTGCGGTGGCCGGCGATCGACGCGTTGCCGAGCTGGCCGGGCAGCGGGGTGTCGGGGTAGTGCCCGGGTCCGTCCTTCAGGTCGGTGAGACGGACGCCGGGCACGACGTAGACGTCCTGGTCGATCGCCGGGATCTGGAGGCGCGCCATCACGTCGCCGCGCCGGATCGGCGGGATGCGCTGCTCGACCGCCTCGTCCGACAGGTCGATCGCCGGGGGGATCGTCGTGATCGAACCCGCGGCGTCCGCGAAGCCGTCGTCGCCACCGTCCGCATCGCCCGCGTCGACCGGGTCGCCGGGATCGCCGGACGCGTCCGCACCGGTCGCTGCGCCGTCGCCATCGTCGGTCGCGGCGCGCAGCTGGTCGTCGGCGTCGTCGGCGTCGTCGGCGTCGGAAACCCCCGGGGCCGAAGTCACGGTCGGGTCGCGATCGGCCATGTTGGCGGCGACGAGCCGCGCGAAGTCGTCCTCGAGGCGGTTCTGGGCGCGGGCCGTCTCGATGCCGGTGCCGTACAGCTGATAGCCGACGAACCCGAACAGCAGCAGCCCGGTCGCGATCAAGATCTTCCCGAGCGTCCCCACGAAGTAGCGCCAGTCGTGCGGGTCGGGTGGGCGATCCCACTTGCTCGGACGGGCGCGGCGCCGCTCGCGCCACGAAACGCGTGTCGCCCCGGGTTCCGGTGCGATGGCGGAGTCGGGCGCGGCCGGATCGCGGTGCTCCGGGGCGACGTCGACCCCGCCCGCCTCGAGCTGATCCGTCACGACGTTCAACGATAGTGGTGACGCGGCGCCGCGACGGGTCGCTTCGGGCGCGGCACCTGGCGTCGAGCCGGTGGCGGGAACGCGACGGCCCGCTCGTAACGTGTCCGGTGCCCATGGACGCCGCCGCTCCGCCGATCTCGCTCGTCGACGCCGTCGCCGTCCTCGGCGGCTTCCCGGTGCTGGCCGGTGTCACGCTCGACGTCGCCGCCGGCGAGATCGTGCTCCTTCGGGGGCCGAACGGTGCCGGGAAGACGAGCCTGCTCCGCTTGTGCGCCGGGATCCTGCCGCTCGCCCGCGGCGACGGTCGGGTGCTTGGCCACGATCTGGCCATCGAACGCAACGCGATTCGGCGACGGGTGGGCCTCCTCGGCCACCGGAACGGCCTCTACGCCGACCTGACGGTCACCGAGAACGTCCGGTTCTGGGGAGCCACGGTCGGGGGTACCGACACCGAGATCGGAGCGGCGATGACACGGCTCGGCGTCGACGGGCGCCTCGCCGACGTGCCGGTCGCCCAGCTGTCGGCGGGGCAGCGGCGCCGGACTGCGCTCGCCTGTCTCGTCGCCCGGCGCGCCGAGCTGTGGCTGCTCGACGAGCCCCACGCCGGCCTCGACGCCGCCGGACGCGACGAGCTCGACGCCGTCCTCCGCCAGGCGGTCGGCTCGGGCGCAACCGTGGTCGTCGCCAGCCACGAGCTCGAACGGGCCGGTTCGCTCGCCGACCGGGTCGTCGACGTCACCGGTGGGCAGGTGCGGGCGTGAGCCGCTGGCGGATCGCCCGGCTCGTCGCGGGCAAGGACCTCTCGATCGAGCGCCGCAGCCGCGTCGTGACCGGCCAGGTGCTGCCGTTCGCCGGCATCACGATGGTGATGTTCGCCTTCGCGCTCGACGCATCCGAGGTGCTCGAGCGCGTCGCTCCGGGACTCGTGTGGCTCGCCGTGCTGTTCAGCCTGCTCGTGCTCGTGCAACGGGCGTTCGCGGTCGAGGCCGACGACGGGGCCCTCGACGCCCTCCGCGTCGCCGGCGTCGACCCAGCGGCGATCTTCTGGGGAAAGTCGGCGGCGCTCGCCGTCCAGTTGGCGGTGCTCGAGGTGATCCTCCTCGTCGCCGCCGTCGTGCTCTACGGCGCGGAGGTCCCGGCCGGTGGGGTCGTGCTGCTCGCCGTGACCCTGATCACCGCGACGTGCGGGCTCGCCTTCGTCGGTACGCTGTACGGCGGCCTCACCGCCGGGTCGAGCGGGCGCGAGACGTTGCTCCCGCTGCTCGTGCTCCCGGTGGTGGCGCCCGTCCTCATCGGGGCGACGAGAGCGGTGGAGTCCGCGCTCGGCACCGATGGCGCGGCACTCTCGGAGGGCTGGCCGTGGACCGGCCTGCTCACCGTGTTCGCCGTCGTCCTCGGCGTCGGTGGCACTCTGGCGTTCGGACCGCTCATCGACGAGGCCACCTGATCGCGACCGAGCTGCAGCCACCACACCACACACCACCCGCATCACACCACCCGCAACCCGCATGACGACGACCCCCACCACCGCCGACCGCACCTCACCGAGCGAGCCGCGCCGCCGGGCCGGCACCGGCACCACCGCGACCCGGGCGCTCGGCATCGCCACCGTCGTCATGATGGGGTGGCTCGTGGCGTTCGGCCTCGGGTTCTCACCCGCCGACCGCGACCAGGAGGACGCCGTTCGCATCCTCTACGTGCACGTGCCGACCGTGTGGCTGGCGTACCTGGCCTTCAGCGTCACTGCGGTGTGCTCGGGGCTGTACCTGTTCACGAAGAAGCACTCGCTGGGGTTCGACCGATTCGCCGGCGCCAGTGCAGAGATCGGCGTCGTGTTCATGGCGCTCACCCTCGTGACCGGGATGCTGTGGGGTCGCATCACATGGGGTGTCTATTGGCAGTGGGACGCCCGCCTCACGACGACCGCGCTGCTCTTCGTGAGCTATGTCGGGTACCTCGCCGTGCGCGGGCTCGGCGGCGATCACCACCAGCGCGCCCGTCGCAGTGCCGTGATCGGCCTGCTCGCCGTCGTCGAGATCCCGCTCGTGCACTGGTCGGTGGTGCTGTGGCGCAGCCTGCACCAGGAGGCGAGCGTGCTCGACACCGACGGCGACATCGACATGGACGGGCTGATGCTGTTCAGCCTGTTCGTCGGTGTGGTCGCCTTCACGCTCCTCTACGTCTGGCTGCTCCTGCACCGCAGCCGGGGGCTGGCGCTGAGCGACCTGCTCGACGAGGAGGGCCTCGACCGAGCTCTCGACGCCCGCCGCGCGGAGGGGGCGTCGACGTGACCGCGGCCGTCTCCGCCGTGCTCGCCTACGAGGACGCCGGGTTCATCCTCGCCAGCTACGCGATCACGCTCGGGGTCGTTGCCGCCTTCGCGTGGCGCGCCGTGCGAGTCGGGCGGCGGCTCGCCGACCAGATCGACGACGAGCGCAAGTACTGGACCTGACCGATGACCGACCTGTCGCCTCGCACCGGACCCGAGATCGCCGCCCCGACCCAGCGCCGGCGGTGGCTGCCGATGCTCGTGCTCGGCGCCGTCGTGGTGGCCGGCGGCGTGATCGTGACCCAGTTCCTGCGGTCCGCGGTCGACTACTACTGCAACGTCGACGAGGTCGGCGTGCGCAGCGGCTGCGACGTCGACCGTCGACTGCGCATCCAGGGCGTCGTCGAGCGTGGCTCGGTCGCGGCCGACGGTCGCGACACGACGTTCTCGATCGGCTTCAACGGCGCGACGCTGCCTGTCCGCTACGACGGCGAACCCGGCGGGATCTTCAAGGAGTGCATCCCCGTCGTCGTGCACGGTCGCTTCGACGGTGAGACGTTCCTCGGCGATCGTGTCGAGGTGAAGCACTCCGACGAGTACGTCGCCGTCAACGACGACCGGCTCACGGAGGCCGACGACCTCGCCGACTCCTGCGGATCGGTCTGAGCGTGATCGCCGTCAGCGTGAACGGGGCGCTCGGCCACGCCGGCTTGCTGCTCGTGCTGGCGGCGTCGATCATCGGCGCGCTGGCGACCGGGCTCGCGATCGCGACGGGCAATCGGCGCGCCCTGCGTCAGGCCCCGGTGTACGCGGGGTTGATCGTGGCCGGTTCGGCGATCGCCGTCATCGCGATGCAGCGCGCGCTGGAGGTCCGCGACTACTCGCTCGCCTACGTGCAGCAGGTCGGGTCGAGCACGACGCCCGGCATCTACAACGTGGCCGCGATGTGGAGCGCCCTCGAGGGGTCGATCCTGCTCTGGGTCGCCGTGCTGGCGGGCTTCACCGGCGCGGTCGCATGGCGCTTCCGCCGGCGGACGGACGACGTGCTGGTCGGATGGGCGCTCGTCGTGATGTTCGCGGTGTCGGCGTTCTTCGCCCTCGTGAGCTTCGGGCCGGCCAACCCGTTCGCTGCCGGGCCGACCGTGCCGGTCGGGTTCGACGGGCCGGGCCCCAACCCCCTCCTGCAGAACCACGTGCTCGTGCTGTTCCACCCGCCGATCCTCTACCTCGGCTACGTCGGGTTCACGGTGCCGTTCGCGTTCGCGATCGCGGCGCTGATCACCGGGCGGGTGGGCGAGGGATGGCTCGTCGAGACCCGCCGCTGGGCCTTGTTCTCGTGGATGTTCCTCACGCTCGGCATCCTCCTCGGCGGGTGGTGGAGCTACGAGGTGCTCGGGTGGTCGGGCGTGTGGGCCTGGGACCCGGTCGAGAACGCCTCGCTGTTGCCGTGGCTCACCGGCACCGCCTACATCCACAGCGTCCTGGTGCAGCAGCGCCGCGGGATGCTGCGGGTGTGGAACCTCAGCCTGCTCGTCGCCACGTTCGCGCTCACGATCCTCGGCACGTTCCTCACCCGCTCGGGCGTCGTCGCGAGCGTGCACGCCTTCAGCGCGGGGGAGGTCGACGGCTACCTGCTCGGGTTCTTCGGTCTCGTCGTGCTCGTCTCGCTCGGCCTGATCGCGTGGCGCGGCGATCGATTGCGGGCGCCCGGGGTGATCGACTCGCCCGTGTCGCGGGAAGGGGCGTTCCTCGCCAACAACGTCGTGTTCACCGTGTTCGCGTTGATCGTGCTGCTCGGCACGGTCTTCCCGCTGCTCGTGGAGGCGCTGCAGGACCGCCAGACGGTCGTCGGGGCGCCGTACTTCGACCGGCTGTCGATGCCGATCGGCATCGCACTGCTGTTCCTGATGGCGGTCGCCCCGGTGCTGCCGTGGCGCAAGGCGTCGCAGGAGTTGTTGCGCGACCGGCTGTTCTGGCCGGCCTGGTGCGGTGTCGCCGCGCTCGCTGCGGCCGTGCTCGCCGGCGCCGACGGGTGGGCGCCGCTGGTGGCGTTCGCGCTCGCCGGCGTCGCGTCGGGCGCGGCGCTGCGTCAGATCGTGCTGGCGACTCGCCGCCAGGGGTGGCGCGGCTTGGTCGGCCGGGCGAACGGCGGCATGGTGGTGCACCTCGGCGTCATCCTCGTCGCGGTCGCGTTCGTCGCGTCGAACGCCTACACCGAACGGACCCGTCTGCCGCTCGAGGTCGGCGAGGTCGTCGAGTGGGAGGGCCACACGTTCGAGCTGGTCGCGGTCGTGGTCGAGCAGGACGCCCGCACCGACGTCGGTCGTGCCGACGTGCGCATCGACGGTGGGTCGATCCACCGCCCGGCGATCACGACCTATCTGCAGATGGGCATCCCGATCGGTACGCCCGGCGTCCGCACCGGTCTGACGGAGGATCTCTACCTGACGATCGCCGGCACGACGCCGCCGGCCGCCGGCGACCGCGCCGTCGTGATCGAGGTGTTCCGCAAGCCGCTCGTCCTGTGGATGTGGATCGGCGGGCTGCTGATGGCCATCGGGACCGTGCTCGCCGCGTTCCCGGGTCGGCGCCGCCGCGACCCGACCGCGCCCGTCTCCGAACCTCTCCCGATGTCGGAAGCGATCGGGACGCGGGACGAGGAGGTGGCGGGTGTCTGACGTCGTCGACGAGCGCCCGGCCCCGGATGCGGCGGCCCCGGTTGGTGCGGCGCCGCCGACTCGACGGGTCGCCCCGCTCGTCGTTGCGGTGGTCGCGCTGGTCGTTGGCGGACTGTTCTTCGTGCTGGCCTCGGCCGACGGCGATCGCGGCGCGACGGCCGAGACCCCGCTGCTCGACCGCCCGGCCCCACCGTCGGCCGGCAGCCTCACCGACGGCACCCGCTTCGAGTTGTCGCGGCGCAAGGGCAGCTGGGTCGTGCTCAACTTCTTCACCCACGACTGCGTGCCCTGCGTGCGCGAGCACCCCGAGCTGATCGAGTTCGCCGAGCAGCAGCGGGCCCTCGGCACCGACGGCGCCGAGTTCTACTCGATCGTGATCAGCAGCACCCGCGACGAGGTCGCGCAGTTCTTCGCCGAACGGGGCGGCGGCGACTGGCCGATCGTGTTCGACGACCTCGACTTCCAGTTCCAGATCGACTTCGGCGTGGTGCAGGTGCCCGAGACCTGGATCATCGACCCCGACGGGATCGTGCGTGGCCGCATCATCAGCGAGGTGCGGGCCGACTTCCTGAGCTCGACGCTGCAACGGCTTCGGGAGATGCGCGCGTGAGCTCGGGCCTCAACCGCCGCCTGAAGTCGTGGCCGAGCTGGATCCTGCTGCTGTTCGTCGTGGTCGGGCTCCTCGCCGTGGGCGCCACCCGTGACGGCGGGCCGCGCACCCCCGACCAGCGCGTCGACTCGATCTCGAAGCGGATCGCCTGCCCGGTCTGCCAAGGCGAGAGCGTGTACGAGTCGCGCCACCCGACGTCGGTCAACATCCGCCAGGTGATCGAGGCGCGCGTCGACGAAGGGCGGTTCACCGACGCCGAGATCATCGAGGGCATCGTCGCGGCGCGAGAGGGCCAGGAGCTGCTCGTGCCGAGCGCCGACGGTGTCGAGGCGCTGGCGTGGGCGCTGCCGGCGACCGCGTTCGTCGTCGCGATCGCCGGGTTGGTCATCGCATTCCGGCGCTGGCGCGAGAACGCCGAGCGCCTCGGCGTCGCCACCGACGACGACTACGCGATCGTGGCCGAAGCGATGGCGCGCGAACGGCTCGACGGGACCTGCGGGGACACGTGACCGTGGACGCCGACGGCCACGGTGCGCTCGAGGAGGAGCGCGCCTTCCTGCTGCGTTCGCTCGCCGACCTCGAGCGCGAGTACGCCGCGGGCGATGTCGACGAGGCCGATTACCGTGAGCTCAAGGACGGCTACACGGTGCGGGCGGCGCGGGTCCTGCGCGAGGTCGCGTCGGTTCCTCCCGACGTGACCGCGGACCGGCGTCGGCGGTGGCGGCGTCGCCTCGCGGCGGGTCTCGTCGTGGCGGTGTCGATCGGCGTCGTCTGGTGGGTGCTGGCGGCGTCGTCGGCCGAACGCCTCCCGGGTCAGCAGATCTCCGGGCTCGACCCGCGAAGCGAGCGCCAGGTGCTGCTCGCCCAGGCTCGCGACCTGCAGTTCGAGCAGCCGGTGGCGGCCGCCGACCTGTATGCGCTGGTGCTCGAAGACGAGCCCGACGACGCCGAGGCGCTCGCCTACCGCGGTTGGACGCTGGCGCTCTCGACGCGGTCCGTCGACGACGGCGCGGTCGTGGTCGAGCGTCTGCGCGAGGCGGTCGAGTCGCTGGCGCGGGCGATCGAGGTCGACCCGGAGTACGCCGATCCGTACTGCTTCCTCGGCATCGTGCAGTTCCGTTTCCTCGGCGAGGCGGAGTCGGCGCTGCCGTTCGTCGACCGTTGCCTCGCCGCCGGACCGCCGGCCGACGTGCGCCAGCTCGTCGAGGCGTTGCGGGCCGACGTCGTCGCCACCACCGGCGGGATCGACGGGCCGCTGGACTCCGGCGAATAAGGTCGTCGCCATGTCCGGCGCGACCCCGCCCCCGCCGCCTGGCGCTCCGCCGCCTCCGCCCGGCGCGACGCCGCCCCCGCCCCCCGGCTCGCAACCGCCGTTCGGCGGCGGCCCACCGCCCCCACCGGCGGGCGGACCGCCCGGCGGGCCGCCGGGTTATCCGCCGTACGGGGCGCCGGGCCAGCAACCGCAGCAGGGCAACGGGATGGCCGTCGCCTCGCTCGTGCTCGGGATCATCAGCATCCCGTTCTGCTACTTGTTCATCCCGGCGATCCTCGCCGTCGTGTTCGGCGCCGTGGCGCTCAACCGGTGCAAGCAGAACCCGCTGGTCGGCGGGCGCGGCAAGGCGATCGCCGGGCTGATCATGGGCGCCGTGTCGCTCGGGTTCATCGTGCTGGCGCTCCTCTTCGGCGACGCCACGCTCGACGTCGACTCGGCGGTGGCACTGCTGCGCTGACGCGACCCCCGGTGTCCGCCACCGGACGTCACGACGTCACAGGACGGGGGGCGGCCAGACGGTCGCGTGCACGATCACGCCGCGCTTGTTGCGCTTGAGCACCCAACACGACGCCTTGCGCCAGTCGGGCTGGGTGCGAATGTCGGTGCCGCGTCGCTCGAGCGCCGACAGGGTGGCCGGGATGATGTCGCCGTGGGTGCACAGCACCGTGCGCGCCGGAACCTCGCCGAGCAGTTCGAGCACCGGCTCGAAGGGTTCGTCCTCGCACAGCCGCGGTTCGATCGTGACCTTGCCGCCGATCCGCTCGGCGAGCGGCTCGAGGGTCTGGATGCACCGCACGTACGGGCTCGACAACAGCTCGCTCGGTTCGAGCCCGGCGAGCCGCTTGGCGAGCAACGCCGACTGCTTCCACCCGATCTTCGACAGCGGGCGGTCCATGTCGTCGCCGGTCCAGAGGCGCCGCTCGCCCGCCTTGGCGTGGCGCACGAAGTAGAGCTGCGCCACGTCGGCTCAGTTCTCTCCGGTCAGGCGCCGGTGGCGGGCGGCCAACCGGCGCGCCACTGCGATGAACACGGTCGCCGCGGCCAGCGCGGCCAGCGCACCGAGCACGCTCGGCCATTGCGAACCCGTGAGCGACTCGGCGAGGTCGGTCTCGTCGGCGTTGATCGACGCGAACGTCTCGCTCGTCTGCGTGAACAGCAACAGGATCGGCACGATGCTGTAGAGCACGAACCAGACCGTGAGCAGCGGCGACGCCGGGCCGGCGCGCCAGTCGCCGTGGGCGGGCACGCTCGGATCGGACGCCCGCCAGAGCTCGCGGAACATGAGGAAGGGGATGATGTACAGCAGTGGCGGTAGGAACCAGCCGCCGATCGCCCATCCGGGCCCCCAGGTCCCGGTGCGGTGGAGGGCACGATGGTTGGCGGCCATGCGGAACATCCAGATCATGACGACGACCGCGGTCGCCACCACGGCGACACCCTGCAAGAACGACGCCAACACCCACGGGATCGCCGCCTCGAGGAACTCCTCGTCGGTGGTGCTGCCGGCGAGGAACTCCTCGGCGTCGGGTGCGACGACTTCGGCGGCGATGACGGTCAGCACCGCGATCGCGCCGGCGACGCCGGTGAGCGCGATCACCGCCTTGGTGAGGCCGCCGATGCGCTTCAGGGGCGCGGTCGCGGTCGCGTACGGCGACGGCGCGTACGACGGCGTTGCGTGCAGGCCGGGGGGCGGAGGCGGCGGGACGGCGCCGCCACCGGCGGGCGGAGGGGGTGGCGGCAGGTCGGACACGCGCCGTCACGGTACAAGCTGGCGGTTCGCCCGACACACCCGATCGGACGACGCACCAGGGTCGGTCTAGGCCCAGCCGAGTTCGTGCAAACGTTCGTCGTCGATGCCCGCGGCGTGGGCGACCTCGTGGATCACGGTCACGTAGATCTCCTCGGCCAGGTCGTCGAGGTCGTCGCACATCTCGCACAGCGCGTGGCGGTAGATCGTGACCACGTCGGGGATCTCGTCACCCCACCGTTCGGTGTGCGGGGTGCCCTCGTACAACCCCAGCAGGTCGGGCTCCTCGGCGTTGCGGTCCTCGACCCGGACGACGACGTTGTCGAGCACCGGCAACAGCTCCTCGGGGAGATCGTCGAGCGCGTCGGCCACGATCTGCTCGAACTTGTAGAGCGGCAGGATCTCCACGAAACGGCTTACGAGAGCAGGCGCAGTTCGGGAGAGAAGATCTTCTTCGGCTTCAGGTCGACGGCGATCTGCTCGGCGATCCGGTGGAACGCCTGTGCGGTCTCGCTGTCAGGATCGACGGCGGTGATCGGACGGCCGTCGTCGCCGCCCTCGCGCAGCGCGGGCACGAGCGGGAGCTGGCCGAGCAGCGGCACGCCGAGGTCGTCGGCGAGCTCCTGGCCGCCGCCCGAGCCGAACAGCTCGTACCGCTTGCCGTCGTCGCCGGTAAACCACGACATGTTCTCGATGATGCCCTTGACCGGCAGGTTGACCTTCTCGGCCATGGCGGCCGACATCGCGGCGACCTTCTGGGCGGCCGGCTGCGGCGTCGTGACGACGTACACCTCGCCGCGTGGCAGGTACTGGCTGAGGCTCAGCGCGATGTCGCCGGTGCCCGGCGGCATGTCGATCAACAGGAAGTCGGGGTCGTCCCAGAACACGTCGGTCAGGAACTGCTCGAGCGCCTTGTGCAACATCGGTCCGCGCCAGATGACGGCCTCACCGGGCGGGGCGAAGTAGCCCATCGAGATGCACCGCACGCCCCACTTCTCGGGCGGGACGAGCATCTGGTCGATGACGGTGGGCGGGCGGTCGGTGCCGAGCATCCGCGGGATCGAGTAGCCGTAGATGTCGGCGTCGACGACGCCGACCGAGTGGCCGTGCTGGGCGAGCGCCACGGCGACGTTGGTGGTCACGCTCGACTTGCCGACGCCACCCTTGCCCGACGAGATCAGCAGCGGGCGGGTCTTCGAGCCCGCTTCGGCGAAGGGGATCTTGCGGCCCTCGGCGTGGCCGTGGGCCTGGGCGTGGCCGGCGGTCGACGCGGCGTCGCGGTGGTGGGTGCGGCGCAGCGCCTCGCGCTCGTCGTCGGTCATCACGGTGAAGTCGAGCGCGACGTCGCGCACCTCGTCGAGGGCCGACAGGGCGGTGGCGACCCGGCCCTGGATCTCGTTGCGGAGCGGGCAGCCGGCGATCGTGAGGGCGACGAGCACGTGGGCGGTGCCGCCGCGGTCGAGCTCGGCTCGGCGCAGCATCCCGAGGTCGACGATCGAGCGGTGGAGCTCGGGGTCCTGCACGGGGCGCAGGACCTCAACGAGACGTGGATCGAGGACGGCGTTCTCAGTCATCTCTGCTCATTGTGGCGGGCGTCCGGGGTTTGCACTACGCCGGTAGTAGAATTCCCGTCGATGGGCACGAACGCCGCCTTCACCGCCACCGTGTCGGCGATCACCGACGCGTTCGGCGATCCGACGCGGCGCAGCATCTACCTGCTGGTGCGCGACCGGGGCGACGAGGGGCTCACCACGTCGGCGGTCGCCGACGCCGTCGGTGTCCACCAGAACGTCGCCCGCCACCACCTCGACAAGCTCGCCGCCGGCGGCTACCTGGAGGTCCGTTCGGGCAAGCTGCCCGGGGGCGGTGCCGGTCGGCCGTCGAAGCGGTATGTCGCGGTCGCCGACGCGGCTCCCGAGTTCCCGGTCCGCAGCGACGACCTCGTGCTGTCGCTGCTCGGGCGCGTGCTCACCCGTCTGTCGCCCGCCGAGGCGGAGCAGATGGCCGAGGAGGTCGGCGCCGAGTACGGCCGGGCGATGGCGGC
>JBFHJC010000022.1:0-26508 GCA_041596155.1 Ilumatobacter sp.
ACCATCTCGGCGGGGAATCCGGTGCCGGCGACCGTGATGCCGGTCGCGTCCTCGAGACGACGGATGATGTTCGGCGACCATTCGCGCGTGCCGTAGCGCAACGCGCCGTCCTCGAAGATCCGGATCATCTCGGGGTTGAGCTCGAGCGGCACGCCGTGACGGTCGGCGACGGCCTGGAACAAACCGATGTCCTTGAGCACGAGGTCCATCGTGAAGTTGATGTCGCGCGACCCGTTGTGGATCACCTGGCTCTCGGTCTCGTGCACGAACGAGTTACCCGATGAGATCCGGATCGCCTCGTAGGTGACGTTCGGATCCATGCCGGCAGCCTGCGACGTCACGAGCGCCTCGCACAGCGACAGCAGGTTCGCCGTCGCGAGGTAGTTCGTGACGACCTTCAGGATCGATGCCGAGCCGAGCGGGCCGGTGTGCAGGATGCGCCGTCCGAGGACGGTGAGGATCGGCAGGATCCGCTCGAACGTCGCCCGGTCGCACCCCGCGAAGATCGAGATGTTGCCGGTCGCGGCGCGGTGGCAGCCGCCCGACACCGGGCAGTCGACCGCCGCGCTGCCGGCCGCCGCCACCAGCTCACCGATCCGGCGCACCTCGGCCTCGTCGGTGGTCGACATCTCCATCCAGACCGAGCCCGGTCGGAGGCCGGCCAGCACCCCGTCGTCGGCCTCCATCACGGCCGCCGACGCCTTCGGCGACGGCAGGCAGGTGATGACCACATCGACCTGCTCGGCCATCTCCTTCGGCGACTCGGCCCACGCCGCGCCACCGTTCAGGAACGGTTGAGCGACGGCAGGTTCGAGGTCGCGCACCGTCAGGTCGACGCCGTTGCGCAGCAGCGAGCCGGCGAGCTTGCCGCCGACGTTGCCGAGCCCGACGAACCCGACCCGCAGGCCTCCGATGTCGCCGATGCCGTTGCTCACGTCAACCTCCCCGAACCCTGTGCGACGACCGCCGTGTCCCACGCGACCCGGCCGAACACCTCACGCACCTCGTCCTCGAACGATGCCAGGTCGTGGATCGTGAAGTCGGGGTCGAAGGAGTTCTGGTCCCAGCGGGCGCAGAACTCCGCGCACAAGCCGGCCCACTGGTGGTCGGCGTGGAGGTCGCGTGCGTGGCGGTCGCCGCCCAGGTGGTGGGCGTAGTAGTAGCTCTGGAACACGCCGTGGTGGCGGACCACCCAGTGCACCTCGGCCGGCACGTACGGCTCGACGATGGCGGCCGCCAGCTCGCTGTGGTTGAACGGCGCCAGCTCGTCGCCGATGTCGTGCACCAGCGCCGCCACGACCCAGTCGACGCTCGCGCCGTCGAGGCGGGCGCGGGTGGCCGACTGCAGCGAGTGCTCGAGCCGGGTGATGCGGTAGCCGCCCATCGAGCCGGTGAGCCGGTCGAGCGTCGCGAGGACGCGGTCGGCCAGCCCGGCGGCGTGCGCGCGCTCGTAGCGGTCGAGCAGTGCATAGTCGTCGGCGGTGCCGTCGGCCATCGCCGTGAACGACACCTCGCCGGTGGGCACGTCGCCGTCGAAGCGGTGTCGTGCGATCGCAGGTTCGGTCATCCCGACAGCTTCGCGAGCGCAGCCCGGTGCCGTCGCACCGCGAGCCGGTGCATCGTGTCGGGCCCGTCGTGCTCGATGTAGCAGCCCTGCAGGTGACGCACACCCTTGCTCGGGTCGAACGCGGTCCGTCCGTGCAGAGCCCGATGGTTGTCCATGAACATGACGTCGCCCGGCTCGAGCCGGAACGTCACCTGGTGGGCTGGGTCGTTCAGCCAGTGGGTCAACCAGCGACGACCCTCGTACCAGGCGTCGAGGTCGAGGCCGTCGCGCAGGATCGGCGTGTCGGTCTTGGTGTTGAAGTTGATGCCGCGGTAGTTGCCCGACCGGTCGTACACCAGCACCTGGCCACGGCTGACGACCACGTCGGCGCCGATGTCGTAGCGGAACTCGACCTCGGTCTCGGCGAGCGCACGATGCATCTCGGGCTCGGCGGCGCGCAGCGCGATCGACGCCGCCAGTCCGTCGACGAGCGTCGAGTCGCCGCCCGGCGCCTCGTTGCGCAGGCAGTGCAGCAGCTGGATGCCGGGCACTGGCCGCCGGTACGGCAGGTCGGCGTGGGCGAGCAGCGCGAACGGCGTGTACGCGAGGTCGACCGGCCTCGGTTCGACGCGCACGTCGAACATCCGCCCGAAGTTCGTGCTCGTGACGTACCCCATCCGCTCGGCGACGCGCACGACCGCGCCCTCCTCGGTGGGCACGTCGCGGAACACGACGTAGCCGGCCCGGAAGAACGCCGCCAGGCCCTCGATCACCGCTTCGTCGTCGACGTCACCGTCGTGCCAGCCGATCCGGTCCCACGACACGTACGGGAACGGGTCGAGCGGGGCGGTCCACGGTTCCGGCGCGGGCGGCCGCTCGGGGTCGTCGGCCCAGCCGATCAACCGTTCCAGCAGGTCGACCGCCAGGTGGACGACGTGTCCGTCGCTGAACTCGATCGTCACCACGCCGGCGCCGACCCGGGCCGCGGTGACAGCAATGTCGGCGGGGATGTCGCGCGGCGTGAACAACCGCTGCAGGTTGGTCGGCTCGATCTGCCCCGGCTCGCGCGACTGGTCGCGCAGCCAGTTGGGGTGGAGGTCGATCGAGCGATCACCGCGTGAGTACCGCAGGTGGCCGCCGACCGGTGTGGCGGCGATCACTGTGAGGTCTGGCGCAGCGTCGGTCAGGGGGTCTCCCAACAGCGTCATCGGCCGACATTCTGGCCGACGCCGACCCCGGCCGAACAGCCCCCTTGCGGTATCGGATGGCATAACCTCAGGGCATGGCAACACGGGATCCGGATCGATGAGGGACCTCCTCCGCCAGGTCGACCGGTTGCACCGACTGGCGGTCTTCGACGCCGCCGCTCGCACCGGCAGCTTCACCGCCGCAGCGCGCGAGCTCGGCATGACCCAGCCCGCCGTCACGCGCCAGATCCGCGCCCTCGAACGGTCGCTCGGGGTCGAGCTGTTCACCCGCACCACCAACCGCAGCGAGCTGTCCGATCTCGGCCGGCGCCTGCACGGCCACATCGGGTCGGCCTTCGACGCCATCGAATCGGGGTTGGCCGAGCTCGCCGAGCACGCCGGCACGTTCGTGCTCGCCGCCGACCCCGGGGTCGCCCAGCAGTGGATCGTGCCCCACATCGACGGCTTGCAGGCGGCGCTCGGCGACCTCGAGCTACGACTCTGGCTGTTCCACCGCGACCACGAGGCCGAGCCGGGCGGGTTCGACGCCGCCGTGCGGGTGGGCACCGGCGACTTCCCCGGCCAGTCGGCGCGACTGTTGTTCCGAGAAGCGGTCGTGCCGATCGCGTCACCCGCGTTCGCCGCCGAGCACGGGCTCGGCCCACACAGCACCGCCCGCGACGTGTTCCAGGTGCCGTTCGTGCACGTCGACGACGGTGGCAGCCCGTGGATGACGTGGGCCGAGTGGCTCTCCCACTTCGGGATCCCCCTGCGACGCCAACCGGGTCGCGTCATGTTCAACCACTACCCGGCGGTCATCCAGCAGGTACTCGCCGGCCGCGGCGTCGGTCTCGGTTGGCGGACCCTGATCGACGACCTGGTCGACGCCGAGGCGGTCGTCGTGGTCGGACCGGAGGTCAGGTCGAACCGGGGCTACTACGTGACATGGCAGGCCGGACCGCCGTCGGACGTGACGCGCGCTGTGATCGACTGGTTGACCGGCCTGGCGTCAGCCGACCGGTGACGGCACCCGCGCCGCACGGTCGGCGTTGGCGCGGATCGCGTCGGCCATCTCGGACCAGCGCGTTCGCGGCAGGTCGTGCGCCATGTCGTTGAACATCAGCAGCCGCGAGTTCGGTACGGCCCGCGCCGTCGCGAGTCCGCCGCTCGGGCGCACCAGGGTGTCGAGCATGCCGTGGATCACCAGCGTCGGCACGTCGAGCCGTACGAGCGCGGCCGTCCGGTCGCCGCTGGCGATGATCGCCGCCGTCTGGCGCGCGGTGCCGGCCGGACGGTAGCTGCGGTCGACCGCCGCCTGCAGCGTGCGGCGGAACTCGGCCGGATCGTAGGTCGGGCCGCAGAACTCGCGGAACGCCTCGACACCCATCTCGACCGCGGTCTCCCGGGTCGGCACCGGACGGCGGACGGTGCGGCGGATCACCCGCATCGTGGGCTGCCCGACCCGACGATTGCCCGTGGTCGACATGATCGACGTCAGGCTGCGCAGCTTCGACGGCCAGTCGATCGCCAGCGACTGCGCGATCATGCCGCCCATCGACACCCCGACCACGTGCGGACGGTCGAGGCCGAGGGCGTCGATCAGGCCGGCCGTGTCGTCGGCCATGTCGCTGATGAGGTACTCGGACTGGAGCAGACGGCGCAGGACGACGGCCTTGGCCAACTCACCGGTGGTGGGAGGCGTGCTCGTGAACTCGCTGGACAGCCCGGCGTCGCGGTTGTCGAACCGGACGACCCGGAAGTTCCGCGCCAGCAGCTCGTCGACGAAACCCCGCGGCCAGTCGATCAACTGGCCGCCGAGGCCCATGACGAGCACGAGCGGATCGCCGCTGCCCTCGTCCTCGAATTCGATCGTGATCCCGTTCGCCTGCACCGACGCCATGAGCGAGCAATCTACGGGGCGATCGACGCAACGCCCCGCCGATCGCCCGACGAGCCGACGTGGCCGGGCCGGCGGCGGCGGCTCTTGTAGGGTCAGGGCAACGCTATGGGCTTGTTCAGGAAGCGTGCCGAGGAACCGGGCGAGCTCGAGCGCCTGCGCGCCGAGATCACGGCGATGAGCAGCCGCCTCGAGGCGACCGAGTCAGCCAAGGCCGAGCTCGGCCAGCAGATGAAATCGCTGACGCAGCGCATCGACGCCACGCCGCCACCCGAACCCGTCGCCCCGCCTCCGCCGGGCGTCGATCCGGGCGAGATCGACATGTTGCGGGCGCGCGTGAAGCGTGTCAACGATCGCATCCAGGAGGTCGAGAACGCGATCAACAGCCGCCTCGACGAGTCGACCGCCGACCAGCGGGACCTCGACGACAAGGTGTCCGAGCTCAGCCAGCGCATCGTCGAGACCCCGGCCCCGGCGCCGTTCGCGTCCACCCCACCGCCACCCGTCGCACCCCCGGCCGGTGTCGACGCCGCCGAACTCGACGACCTGCGCGCCCAGACGAAGCAGATCAACGAGCGGCTCGACGAGTTCGACGCCACCCTCGCCCGCCGGCTGTCCGAGATCGACGCCCGCATCACGGCGGTGTCGACCGAGCTCGCCAACCAGATCAGCGAGCTGGGCAACGAGCTCGACACGGTCTCGACCGGCGGCTCGGGTGACGCGACCGAGGTGGTCGAGGAGCTGCGCGACGCCCAGCTCCGCCTGGCCGCGGAGCAGGCCCGCTACCAGATCGCCTTCCGCCAGGATCTCGCCGACCTCGCCGACCGCCTCAAGCGCGGCTGACCGCCTCGGCATCCCGTCCCGTCCCTCGTTCGTGTCGCGCTCACCACGCCCCTGCGGTGGTTCAGCGCGACATGAACGGTCAGGTGTCGGCTTCGATGAGCTCGAGGGCGCGCTGGATGAGGGCCCGAGCCTCGGTGATCAGCTCCTGGTAGCGCGCCAGCTCGGACGCCGGGAGCGAGTCGGCCTCGGCGAAGAGGCGGTCCGCCTCGGCGAGCAGTTCGGCGGGTGTGGCGTCGTCGTCGAGCTCGGGCCGATCGGCGGGCGCGGGCTCGGGCTCGGGCGTCGGGCCGTCGGACTCGTCGTCGAACTCGTCGACCGTCGGGGGTTCGCCGTCGGTGACGACGTCGCCCAGATCGGCGTCGAAACCCGGGAAGATGCCGGCCAGCGCCTCCTGGAGCGTGCGACCGAACGCCGACTCGGAGTTGTGCGACACGATCACGAAGCGGTACTCGCTCGAGTTGCGGCTCGAGTCGGTGCCCTCGATCGCGACGTAGTACGGCCGTACCCAGATCAGGCCGTCGGCCACCGGGACGAGCTGCAGGTCGCCGAACCGGACGCGCGACCGGTTGTCGGGGTTCTCGTCGCGGTCGATCCGCTGCGACAGCGCCGGTGCCGACTCGGCCTGGCTGACGACCCGCAGCGGGCCGTCGGGCAGGTCGGTGCCAGGCAGCACGTGCGACGTGAGCCGTCCGTACGTCTCGGGATCGGACGACGCCGTCATGAACGCCTGCAGCTGGGTGCGGGCGTCGTTCGTCGAGAACGGGACGAACGGCCGCAGCAGCACGAACTCCTCGACACCGGTGACCTGGTTGCGGAACATCGTGTAGTACGGCGTGAACCGGGCGACGCCCGACTCGGTGGCGAACTCGGTTGCGACCGCTGCGGGGTCGGCGGTGCCGCCCGCGCTCAGCTGCTCGCCCGGCGACACCGACGGCGCCTGCGCGACCGACCAGGCGCCGCGCCGCTCGAAGAAGTCCTCCGCGGGGATCTGGTACTTCGAGTACAGCTCGGTCTGGACTCGGAACAGGTCCTCGGGGTACCGGAGGTGGGCCCGAACCTCGTCGGGCATCGCCGAGCCGGCGGTGAAGAGCTTCGGGAAGGCCGTCCGCCACGCCCGCAGGATCGGGTCGTCCTCGTCGTTGACGTAGAACACGACCTCACCCGTGTAGGCGTCGACGGTGGCCTTGACGGAGTTGCGGATGTAGTTGTCGTTCGTCGACAGGCCGGAGTTGCGCCGCTCGACCGAACCGATCCGCTGGGCGTACGGGTAGCGGCTGCTGGTGGTGTAGCCGTCGATCACCCACTGGACGCCACCGTCGACGACGACCGGATACGGGTCACCGTCGAACGACAGGAACGGGGCGAGCTTCTCGACGCGGTCGCGGACGTCGCGGATCCAGAGGAGCTGCGAATCGTCGTTGATCGCGCCCGAGCCGATCAGGTTGTAGTCGAGGAAGGCCAGCGCGAACGACGCCCGCCGCACGAACGACGACATCTCGACGCCGTCGGTTCCCTGATAGGGCGTGCCGTCGCCACAGTCGGACTCGGTGACGTCGGTCCGGGCGACCGCGTAGCCGCTCAGCGCCGGGCTGAAGTACAGCTCGGGCCGCTCGAGCTCGATGTCGTGGTAGGCGGGCCGGAACGAGCTCGTCACCCGGCTGACGGGCGCCATCACGATGCCGCAGCCGCGGGTCGACACCAGGTGGCGGCCCTGCCAGCTCGTGTTGGGGATGTTGTCGATGTCGAGCTCGCGGGCCGACACGAGCACCTGCTCGACCTCGTCGCCATCGAGCGAGTACCGGTCGACGTCGAGGTCGTCGATCTGCAGGCCGGAGACCTGGCCCTCGTCGAACTCGAACCGTGCCTTCATCTCGACCGGGTTGAGCAGCCGCACGTCGGTGAGCGGCTCGACGTCGCTTTCGACCTCGGCGGTGGTCAGGCGACCGAAGTCGATCGTGATCGGCTCGACGTCGCCGATGTCCATCGCGACCCGGGTGGCGTCGACGTTGCGGGCGATGTACGGCGCCTCCCGCTCCCCCTGGTTCGGCTTGACGATCAGCGACTGGACCAGCGCCGGATAGATCAGGCCACCGACGATCATCACGACGAGCCAGAGTCCGGAAGCGACGAGCGGGAGCCGCCACCGGTCGGTGCGGATGGTGGTGAGGTACAGCACCGCCGTGAGCAGGGCGATCAGCACGAGCAGCATCGTCGCGGGCAGCTGGGCCTTCACGACCGTGTACGTGGCGCCCTGCACGAACCCACGCGTCTCGTTCGTGAGCTCGTACCGCGTGAGCCAATAGTCGGCGGCCTTGGCCGACGCCAGCACGGCGAGGAGCACGGCCACGTGGACCTTCGTGGCAGGCCGCACCGTCGGCATCGACGAAGCGAACAGCACGCCACCGTTCAGGAGGTGAGCGGCGATCGTGAGCAGCAACACGATCACCAGCGCCGCGAACAGCCAGTCGATCGCGAACGAGAGGAACGGCAGGTCGAAGACGTAGAACCCGACGTCGACACCGAACTGGGGGTCGTCGACGCCGAACGACTTGCTGTTCCGGAACAGCAGCCACTCCTGCCACTGCGACACCGCCGGCAGTGCGAGCACGAACGCGAGCACGAGCGCGGTCCCGTAGCGGACGAGGCGCAGCCGGTGGCCGAACAGCTCGTGGAACCGCTCGACGTACGGGTGGACGTTCGCAGGGAACGACGTCGGCGCGGCGCGGTCGGCGACGTAGAGGTTGACGCTCGCGACGATCGCGAACACCAGGAAGAACAGGACGAACAACGTCGCCTTCGCCTGGAGCTGCCCCCAGAACACGTCGCTGCGGCCGAGCGCGTTGTGCCACAGCGCGTCGGCGTAGAAGTTGGCGATCGCCCGACCGAACACGATCACCGCGAAGACGATGATGCCGATGCCGATGAGAACGGCCCGGCCCGTCAGCCGTGACCAGGGACGACTGCGGGGGAGGTCGGTTGTGCGCCGCATCGGCGCTGAGGCTAACCGGACGCCGGCAGCGTCAGGCAGCGGCAGCCCGGATGGGCCGGCGCCGCGGTGTGACCGGTCGGGTATTGCTCGCCGGCGGCGACCGGCCCGGCGAGCGAGTTGTCCTCGCAGTCGGGGCAGGCCGGCTCACGCGGATCGATCACCCATTCGAGCGGCGTGCCGGGCTGGGCGGTGGCGGCGAGACCACCGCCGTGAGCGAACCGGAACACGTCGTCGAGCTGGTCGTCGATGTGCTGCGTCTTCCACTCGCGGTACACCGCGCGCACGCGCTTGGTGATGTCGTCGTTGTCTCCATCGCCGTCCGCGATCGATCGCTCGAGGCGGTCGCGCAGGGGGCTGAGGAGGTCGCGCCGCAGGACCGTGTGGGCCGGCTCGAGCGCACCCGCCTTGGTCATCTTGCGGCGCAGCGTCTTGGTGTCGTTGACACCGAGCTCGGTGGCGCCGGCGGCGGCTGCGTCGATCAGTTCCTCGTCGATCGCCTCGGCGTAGCGCGCGACGTGAGCGTCGAGGTCGGGGACGACGGCGTCGAGTGCTGTCACCGGCTCCTTCTGGCGGAGGGCGTCCAGCACCCCGTTCTGCTCGTCGGCGAGGACGCGCTTGAGCTTGCGCGCCGCGCTCACGATCAACGGCACCAGCGCCTCGTCGCGACGACTGAAGGCGGTCGGTTCGGCCTCGGGAGCCCCGTCGGCTCCGTCGGCGTCGTCGGCGTCGTCGGCTCCGTTGGCTCCGTCGGCGTCGTCGGCTCCGTCCTCAGCTTGCACGTCGCCGTCACCGGTGACTACCACGTCGCCGGCGGGCACCTCGCTGCGCAACCGCTCGAAGATCCCATCGACGTCGGCGCGATCCCCCGCTTCCCCGGCTTCCGGTGCGTCGGTCTCGTCGTCGGCGTCGGCGGCCTCCTCGGCGGGATCGCGGCCGCGGAAGAGCGAGACGACGTTCGTGTCCGCGTCGCGCACCGACGCCGCCGCTGCCGGCTCGTCCTCCCGAGGGCCATCGCTCTCCGCCTCGACGTCGACCTCCCCGGAGGCCCCCTCGTCGGCCTCCTGTGCTCGATCACCGGTGTCGACGTCCCCGGTGTCGACGTCCCCGGTGTCGACGTCCCCGGCGTCGGGTGCCACGTCGTCGACCGGTTCGCCGTCGGTCTCGACCACACGGCCGGGGCGCTCGCTCGGCACCATCAGCGGAACCGGTCCGGTGGTGGGATCGAGGTTGACGAGCTCGGTCGGAGCCTCGATCGCCTGGAGCTCGGCCGTCACGTCGACCGCGACGAGCCGGGCCCGCTCGAAGGCCTGCAGCAGACGATCGCGGCCGTTCATCAGGTCCTCGATCTGCTTGCGCGCCAGGGTCGTGCGCCGTTCGAGGTCGGCGAGCACGCGCTCGCGATACGAGCGCGCCTCGTTGACCATCTCACGACCCTGCTGCTTGGCCAGCGCGACCTCTCCCTCGGCGTCCGCCGCAGCGTCCTGACGGCGGCGGGCGGCCTCGATCTCGGCGTCCTGACGCAGCCGGTTGGCCTCGTCGTTGGCGTCGCCGATCACGCGCGCCGCGTTCTCCTCGGCGCGGATCTTGATCTGCGACGCTGACTCACGTGCCGTCTGCAGCACGCGCAGCGTCTCCTCGCCGAGCATCTTCTCGACCGTCGCCTCGTCGAGCTGCGCGGCATCGGGATCGACGCTGCGGGCCTCACGGAGCTCGGCTTCGAGCTGGCGCTCACGCTCCTGCAGGCGACCCAGCTCGGCCGCGACCGACACCAGGAACGCGCGCACCTCGTCGGGCGCGTACCCGCGCCGGGCGGTCGAGAACCCGGCCTCGGCGACGGCCGCGGGCGAGGAAGGGTCTGGTCGCGACAGCGATGCAGCCATCCCGTCAGCGTAAACCCCGGCGCCCGCCGGACCGTGGCAATCCGAAACGGTGCGTGGCCGCGATCGCGCGGGCCGTGTCTGCCCTGGTCAGCCCTGGTCCGCCCCGGCCGGCGGTGGTGGGATCGGATCGCCGCCACGCTGGGCCAGCGCCTGCAGCGCCTCCTCGAGGGTCGCGACCGGCACGATCTCGAGGTTCGGACCACCGGCCCGGCGCGCCGCTTCGAGGTCGGGCTGCGAGGCCGGCACCAGGAAGATCTCGACGCCGGTCTGTGCGACGGCCGACGCCTTCTGGGGGAGGCCGCCGATGGCGCGCACCGATCCATCGAGCTCGATCTCGCCCGTGACCGCGACGCGTCGACCGCCGGTGAGCTCACCCGGGGTGAGCTGATCGATCAACGCCAGCGAGAACGCCAGGCCCGCCGATGGGCCACCGATCGACCCGGTGTCGATGTCGAGCTCGAACGGCAGGACGACGCGCGTCGTGTCGAAGGGCACGAATCCGACGATCGTGCGTTCCGGGTCGTCGGGCGACACGGTGAGCTCGACCTCGACGGCGAGCTCGCCGAGACCCGGCCGTTCGATGCGCATGTCGACGAGGTCGCCGGGTGCGAACCGGCCGAGGATCCGGGCGAGATCCTCGACGGTGTCGACCGGCTCGCCGTCGACCGACAGGATCTTGTCGCCGGGGTCGAGCACGCGATCGGACGGGCCGGTGGCGGCGCACGTGTTGTCCTCGGCCACCTCGAAGCACACCATCGAACCGATCAGGACGTCGCCCAGGAGCAGGCCGACATCGAACCCGACCCGCTGCAGCGCCACGTACTGCGCTTCCTGCGAGGCGGTCCGCATCGACTCGAGGGCGAACGTGCGCCGCTGCTGCGGCGTCTGATCGCCGAACTTCTCGCGGCGGGTGAGGAACTGGACGGCCGGGTGATCGCGAGCGAGCAACCAGGACAGGATCGACTGCGACGGTTCGGTGACGGTGACGAAGTAGAACTCGCCGGCGGGCGGAAACTGCTCGGCCAGACCACCGAGCTCGCCGAACGTGAGCCGGTCGTCGACCGGCTGCGCCGACGCCGGCGTGCGAGCGTACGGCGTCGCCTCGGACGAACCGTCAGGCAGCTCCTTCTCCGCGACGAAGCTCGCCGGCAGCACCGCCAGCGTCGCGGTTGTGAGCAGGCCCACGATGGCGAACGATGCCAGCGGCACCGCCCACCACCGATGACGGCGGTGTGGCAACCGCAGCCCGGACGCGGTCGGCGGCTGCAGGCCGGCGGGTACGGCGGACGACCCCTCGCGGTCGGGGCCGGCCGATAGTGTCGATGTCCGCGTGTCGGTCACTCTTGCGCTCTCCGTCGACGGTCTGACGATCAAGGCGGCGTTCATCGCCGGGCTGGCGATCGCCGCGCTGCTGCTGACCGGCTGGCGTAAGCCTGCCAGAGCCGAGGCTCGTTCACCACGCGGCGTGCTCCGGCGGGGGCCGGTGTCGGGGTTCATCGTCGATCACGACGACGCCCCGCTCTACCGCCGGCCCGGCCCCATCCGCCGTGTTCTCGCGCTCGGTGCCAGCGGCGGGATCGGCGTGCTCGCGGGCGTGCTCACTGCGATCATCGTGGCGTTCGCGATCGCCTGGGCGGTCATCGAGCTCACCAGCATGCTGCAGCAATGACCGCTGCCGACCGCCGCCTGGCCGTGATCGCCGCCGGCCACCGCGGCGACGTCGCGCTCGCCGCCGCCCACCTCGACGACGACGACGCCGGGGTGCGCGCCGCGGCGCTCGGCGCCCTCGCCCGAGCCGGCGCCTTGGACGACGACCGCATCGTCGCCGCGTGCGTGGATCCGTCACCGGTCGTACGCCGGCGCGCCGCCGAGCTCGCCGCGACCCGACCGTCGATCGACCTCGGCGTGCTGCTCGCCGACGCCGACGCCACGGTCGTCGAGGTCGCGGCATGGGCGTGCGGCGAACAGGTGCGCGTCGACGACGCAGTCCTCGACCGGCTGGTCCACCTCGCAACGGACGCCGAGGAGGCGCTCGTGCGCGAAGCGGCCGCAGCAGCGCTCGGCGCGATCGGCGACCCTCGCGGCCTCCCGGCGATCCTGACCGCCTGCTCCGACAAGCCCCACGTGCGCCGGCGCGCCGTGCTCGCGCTGGCACCGTTCGACGGGGCTGACGTCGAGGCGGCGATCGACCGAGCGCTCACCGACCGCGACTGGCAGGTCCGCCAGGCCGCCGAGGATCTCCGACGGGCGACCGGCGTGGTCGACCTGGCCTCCGACGATCCGGGCCGGTGACCGTCAGGGCAGGTAGCGGTACACGTTCGTCTCGTAGCGCTCGAATCCCAGACGCGCGTAGAGCCGGTTCGCAGCATCCCGTTTCGCCCGGCTCGTGAGGCTCACGTTCTTGGCCCCACGACGAGCCGCTTCGGCGAGCGCTGCCCGGTTGAGTGCCTCGCCGACGCCCCGGCCGCGAGCAGCGTCGTCGACCACGACGTCCTCGATCCACGCCTTCACCCCGGTCGGGATGCGATAGAAGAGCAGCGTCAGGCTCCCGACGATGCGATCACCGTCGTAGGCGACGTACAGCACGCTGTCGTCGCTCGACACGATCTCCTCGAGCTCGTCGGCAGAAGGGGGCGGCGAGCTCGACGAGAGCTGCGGGATGAGACGGGCGAAGGCGTCGACGAGCTCGTCGTCGACGCGGTCGGCGGGCCTGATCTCGACGGTCACGGCGCTTGACGCTATCCGGCCGGACTGCGAGCGTTGGCGCCATGGCTCAGCGCCGCGATGCCCACCGCCGGCGCCAGGCATCGGCACGTCCGGGCACTCCGCCACGGGGACGAGATCCGGTGCGCGAGCGTCGCCGCCGGGTCGTGCTCGCCATGATCCTCGTGTTCGGCCTCGCCGGCGTGCTGGTCCTCGTGGCGCCGGGCGACGGCGACGGTGCACCCGTGGCGCCACCCGAACACACCCCGGGTGCGGCGGTAGGGTGAGCGCCGACATGGAGCACGTCCGCTGGCTGGTCGACCCCGACGAGATCGCACTCACCAATCCGGTGATCGTCGCCGGCTTCACCGGCTGGAACGACGCCGGCGACGCCGCATCGACGGCCGTGCGGACCCTCGTCGAGACGAGCGGGGCCGCCGCTCTTGCCGACATCGACCCCGAGCTGTTCACCGATTTCGCGACGGTGCGTCCGCACGTCCGCCTCGACGAACAGCGGAACCGAACCATCGTGTGGCCGACCGTCGGGATCTGGGCGGCGTCGCTGCCGGGCACCGACGTGATCCTCGTCCTCGGTCCGGAGCCGGCGCTGCGCTGGCGCGCGTTCTGCGAGCAGATCGTCGAGATCGGTCGGCGGCTCGGCGCCACGATGGCGTTCACGTTGGGGGCCCTGCTCGCGGACGTGCCGCACACCCGCCCGACGCAGATCATCGGTACCGCCACCGACTCGGCACTCGTCGAACGCTTCGACCTGCAACGTTCTCGGTACGAGGGCCCGACCGGCATCGTCGGTGTCCTGCACGACGCGCTCTCGCGGTCGGGGCTGCCGACCGCCTCGCTGTGGGCGGCGGTGCCCGGGTACGCCGCCCAGCTCCCGTCGCCGCGCGCCACGGCGGCGCTGCTCGAGCGCCTGTGCTCGATGATGGGCACGCCGGCGCCGATCGCCGAGGTCGCGACCCAGCTCGCCGACTACGACGCCAAGGTCGCGGCGCTGATCTCCGACGACGACGATCTGGTCACCTACGTCGGCCGGCTCGAGGACATGGTCGACGAGATGGCCGACGATGACGACGGCCTCGACGACGAGATCGGCGACGGCGATCCGGAAGACCTCGCCGCCGAGGTCGAGCAGTTCCTCCGCAACCGCGACGCCGAGGGCTAGGACTCGCTGCGCCAGACCTGGTCGCGGGGCGGGTCGAATCGGGTCGGCGTCACCTCGCCGGCGATCGCCGCGAACGCCTGTGGTCCCCACCACTGAGCGCCGGCGGTCGCCTCGGGCAGCTCGGTCGGGCCGAACCAGCCGACGTCGTCGGTCTCGAGCGGGTGCGGCCGCAACTCGCCACCCGTCGCGCGGCAGTGGAAGAGCAGCATGTACATGCCGAATCGCGAGAACCCCATCCGCTGGCCGTCGATCACGCTGAGCAGGCTGACCGGCTCGCAGATGATGCCGGTCTCTTCGCGAACCTCCTTGACGGCGACCTCGGACGGCGAGTAGCCGACGTCAGCCCATCCGGTCGGGTACAACCAGATCCCCGAGCCGGCCCGCTGGACGAGCAGCAACTCGCCGTCGTCGTTCCCGACGACGGCTCCGACCGCGACCTTCGGCGTGACGTAGCCGGGCACGCCTTCGCCCGTGTTGGCCAGCCACTCCTGCACGAAGTGGTCGGTCTCCCGCTCGACCTCGATCTCGGCCTCGAGCTCGGCCGCCGCGGCGCGGATGTCGGCGGCGACGTGCAGCACCTCCTCATACCGCTCGCGCTCGAAGAGGTTCTCCGTGAACCCGAGGCCGGTGCGGGCGATCGCCGCCAGCGTCGAGCTCCAACGCGCCAGGTCCCGCGCTTCGGGCAAGGACCGCTCTTCCACGCCTGCGACGCTACTCGCCCCTGCCCGGCGCCGACCGCCGACGCGCTCGCGTGGGCGGCGCGCGAGGCCGAGGATCACGCGACGGCGTGCAGGATCGCCCGCTCGATCTCGGCTCGGTGGGCGCGGTCGTCGATCACGGCGCCGTTCCAGTCGCGGACGTAGAACGTGTCGACGACCTCGAGCCCGACCGTCTGGACGGTGGCGTGGCGGATGTCGAGCCCGACCTCGGCGAGCGCCTTGGTGATGCGATGCAGGATGCCGATCTTCGAGGTGCAACGAACCTCGACCACGGTCGCGTCGCTGGAGGCGTCGTCGTGGAAGACCACTCGCGGCGGTCCGGGCAGGGCCGCCTGCATCGGCCGACGGCGGCGGTAGGTACGGGCGCGCTCGGCCAGACGGGACTCGATCGCCAGCCGCCCGTGCAGTGCCCGCACGATGTCGGCCTCGACGGAGGCCCAGTCGATGCCGGTGCGCGGCACCTGGACGCGGAACTCCGAAGCGCCCATGCTCACCCGTCCGAGCTGGGGCTCGTCGGAATGGGCGCGCGCCGTGACCACGTCGAGTCCGTGCAGCGACACGACCCCGGCGATTCGGCTGAACGTTCCCGGCGAGTCGCGGTACACCATCGTGAGGCGATCGCCGTCGACCCTCACGTGATGCTCCCCGGTGGCCATCAGGGCGAGAGTGTCGGCGTCGGGGAACAGCGTCCAGGTCGCCTCGTGCACGTCGCCGCCGCCGACCACGTGGGCGACGCGGGCGACGAGGTCGCGAACAAGCTCGTCCTTCCACGCACCCCAGGCCGACGGACCGGTCGCCTTCGAGTCGGCGATCGTCAACGAGTGCAGCAGCTCAAGGGTGTCCTCATCCTCGACCGCGTCGGCGACCATGCGGATCGTGGCCGGATCGGAGAGATCGCGCCGCACTGCGACGTCGGGCAGCAGCAAGTGGTGCTCGACCATCGTCACCAGCACGTCGACGTCGTGCTCGCCCAGCCCGAGCCGAGGTCCGAGCTCGCGGACCAGCTCCATGCCGGCCTCGGTGTGATCGCCGGGGTATCCCTTGCCGAGGTCGTGGAACAGCGCGCCGAGGACCAACAGGTCCGGTCGGCTCACCGTGTCGGCGAGCTCGGCGGCGTTGGCGGCCGCCTCCCAGAGGTGCCGATCGACGGTGAAGCGGTGGTAGGCGTTGCGCTGCGGGCGCGAGCGCACAGGTTCCCACTCGGGCAGCATGCGACTGATCAAGCCGCGCTGATCGAGCGCTTCGAGCACGGGGATGGTGCGGTGGCCCTCGAGGAGCAGCGCGACCAGCTTGTCGATCGCCCCGGCAGGCCACCGTTCGGGCCACTGGGGTACCTGCTCGGCCAGCCGATCGAGGCTGGTTCGACCGATGCGCGCGTCGTGACGGGCCGCCGCCGTGGCGACGCGCAACATGAACGTCGGATCGACGGCCGGGTCGGCGTCGTCCGCCAGCTCGATCTCGCCGTCGAGGAGGATGACGCCGGGCGCGACCTCGTTCGGGCGACCACCCCGCTCCTTGCCGACCCTCCCCCATGCCTCGTCCGCGATCCACGCGACGGTGCGCGCCGCCGCAGCGATGTCGGCCATCAGCGCGTCGGCCGACGGCTTGCCCGCAGCGACGGCCGTCGCGTCCTGATCCTCCAGACGCAGCACGTCACCGGGCCGCCCGGTCGCCCGATGCAGCGCCACGCGCGCGTCGAGGAGGACGTCGTAGCAATCGTTGAGGGCGGCGTCGTCATCGGGTTCGAGCGCCAGGCCGCCGCACTCGGCCCACCAGAGGCTGTGGGCGTCGCGGATGCCGCCGTGGCCGTCCTTCAGGTCGGGCTCGAGGATGTAGGCGACGTCGCCGGCGACGGCTTGGCGGGTGCGCACGCGCTCGCGCAGCTCGGTCAGCCATCGCTTGCGCCGCTTCGAGAAGCCGGAGCGTCCCGACTCGACGACCTCGCGGCCGAGCTTGGCGTCGCCGGCGATGTGACGCGCCGTCAGCATCGCGGTCGCCGTATCGAGATCGGTCTTGGCGAGGTTGGTGTGCTCGTCGAGGGACCGCACCGCGTGCCCGAGTCGGAGGCCCGCGTCCCAGATCGGGTACCAGATCGCCGACGCGACCTCCTCCACCCGACCCGGTGAGCTCTGATGCACGAACAGCAGGTCGATGTCGCTGAACGGTGCCAACTCGTTGCGTCCGTAGCCGCCGACCGCGACCAGCGCGAACCGGGGGGCGCGGGGGTGGGCCTCACGCGCCGCCGCCGCGAGCGCGGTGATCCACGCGTCGGTCGCCGCCGCCAGCTGATGGCAGTAGACCCGGCCGCCGACGGAGGTGTCGGCTGCCGCCGCGAGTCGCTGCTCGAACGACGCCGTGACGGCGCGCTCGGTGGTGAGAGCGTTCACCGTCCCCACCGTAGGGCAGGCGCCGGGTCCGTGAGCCGGTCCTGTGGGGGTCGAGGTGTCAGCGCTGGCCTTCGTCCCGACGTCTGCGCAACACCGTCATCGCCTTCCACGCGCCCCACACGAGACCGGGTTCGTGGAGGGCCGGGTCGACCTCCGCCCACGCGGCGGGTCCCAACCGGTAGGGGTCGTCGGGGAACGCCTCGGCGGCGAACCGCTCGGCTTCCGGCGCCACGACGCCGAGCGACCGCAGCAACTCGGTCGGTCGGCGCGTGACCGCCCGACGGATCAGCGCCAACGGTGTCGTCTCCTGCTCGTCGACGTCGGCGGTGAGCAGCCGGCGCAGCTCGCCCAGCAGTTCGGTCGACTCTGCGTCGGCCGTCGTCGAGATCACGTCGGAACGCTCGCCCGACCCCGCCACTCGGGCCGCGATCGACGCCCGCATCCAGCCGGGGATCGCCGCCTCGCACGCGGCGAGCAGCTCGCCCGGCGGGTCCGGGTGCACGTCGTCGACCATGCCCACCCTTCTATCGTGAAGTCGTGACCACGTCGACAGCGCGCCCCCGAGTGCCGGTCGGCGCGTTGACGCTCGGCCTGGCGCTCGGTCTGGTCGCGTCGTCGTGCACCGGCGACGACGACCCGGCCACGCCGACCTCCACCGCCGTACCGACGTCGACGACCGTCGTCGAGCGCGCCGACGACGGCGTCCTGACCGTCGGGGTCTACCTGCCGCGCACCGGAGACGGTGCACCGCTCGGCGAGCCGATGATCGCCGCCCTGCAGACGCAGCGCGACGTCGTCAACGCGGCCGGTGGCGTGCTCGCCTCCGACGTCGAGGTCGTCGTCGTCGACGAAGGCGCCGCGACGGGCCTCGAGGAACTGCTCGACGACAACGTCGACGCCATCATCGGCCCGGCCTCGTCGCTCAACGCGCTGTCCCAGCTCGCTCCGGCCGTCGATCCCCAGACCGGCGTCGTGACGTGCTCGCCCACCGCGACCGCGCTGTCGCTCGACCGGTACCCCGACGCCGGTGGGTTCTTCTACCGCACCGCACCGAGCGACTCGCTGCAGATGGTCGCCATCGCGCGCGAGGCACAGCGCACCGGCGCGACGACGGTCGCGATCGGCTATCTCGACGATCCATACGGTCGCGGCCTCGTCGAGGCGTTGACTCGCGAGATCAGCCAGCGGCGTCAGTTCGAGGTGCTGGCCTCGGTCGGGTTCAGCGGCGACGAGGAGGACCTGTCGGCGGCCGCCGCGGAGATCCTCGCCGACGATCCCGGTGTGGTCGTCGTGCTCGGCGACGCCGGCGACGGTGGCCGCCTGCTCACCGCGCTCGACGCCGCGACCGCGGCGGACGAGATCCCGCCGATCATCGTGAACGACGCGATCCGCGGTGCCCGTCAGACGCTGCAGGGCCTCTCCACCGAGTTCCGCCGGCAGGTCGCCGGCGTCGCCCCGCTGGCGGCGACGGTGCGCCCGGACGGCCCGGAGGGCTTCTTCACCGCCCACGCGATCGACTGCTTCAACCTCATCGCGTTGGCCACGATCGCCGCCGGCAGCGACGCCCCGGCGCGCATCCGGACGAACATGGCCGGGGTGTCGACCGGCGGGCGGATCTGCCAGACGTTCGAGCAGTGCGCAACGCTCCTCCAGCAGGGCCTGCGCATCGACTACGACGGCTACTCGGGCGACCTCGAGCTGGCCACGGCCACGGGCGATCCGACGCGCGCGTGGTTCGAGACGTTTCGGTTCGACGGCAACGGCGCCGACATCGACCCTCAACGCTTCGAGGTTCCCTGACCGCCGCCGCGGCGACGGCGCCGCGTCACACCAGCTCGTCGAGCGGCGCAACGTAGCCGACGAAGAACGCGCCGAACTCGCCGTACAGCGCGGAGCCCTTGTCGTAGCGCAGGGTGTAGACGACGTCCTTCACGACCTCGAGGTCGGTACCGAACAGGGTGACGCCCCACTCGAAGTCGTCGAGTCCGGTCGATCCGGTGACCAGCTGCACGATGCGCCCGGCGAACTTCCGGCCGCTCGAACCGTGCTCCATCATCATCGCCAGGCGCTCCTCGTAGGGCGTGGCGTACCAGTTGACGTGGGCCTCGCGCCGCTTCGACATCGGGTAGAAGCAGAACGCCGGCTTGTCATCAGGCGGCAGCGCCGGGTAGAGGCGGGCGTTGAGCATCTCCTCGGGGAGGCCCTTCGCGTACTCGCTGACCTCGGTGATCGAGACGTAGCTGTCGCGCACAGACAGTCCGGCGCGCTGCAGCTCGGTCTGCAACGACCGGAGCGCGGCGACATCGGGGCCGAGCGCCATCACGGCCAGGTCGGCCTTGTGTCCGAGGATGGCCGCGGTGACGATCTGGAGGTCGTCGCCGCGCGCCGCTTCGGCGGCGGCGAGCACCGCGCCGCGATCGACGTCCGGACCAGCCGCGCAGAAGAGGTGGAGGACGCAGACGCCGGTTCCCATGCGCATGGCGGGCAGGCTACCGACGCTCGCCCGGGGACGGCCCGACGACCCGCTCGGGCGCGTACACGTTGCAGCGATCGCCGCGCACGAAGCCGACGAGCCAGATGTTGGCGCGACGCGCCGCCTCGACCGCGAGGGCGGTGGGTGCGCTGACGGCGAGCACGGTGCCGAACCCGGCCGCCCACGCCTTCTGCACCATCTCGACGCTCGCCCGGCCGCTCACGAACAGCCCCTGTCCGCTCGCCGGCAGGTCGCCGGCCATCAGGGCGGCGCCGACGACCTTGTCGACGGCGTTGTGACGCCCGACGTCCTCGCGGACCAGCCTCACCTCGCCCTCGCGGTCGAACACCGCGGCGGCATGGACGGCACCGGTGGCGTCGAACAGACCCTGGCGGATGCGCCCAGGGATCTCGGTGAGCAGCGCCAACGGGATGACCGGGGTGGCGGGCAGCGCACCGAGCCGATCGCTCATCTCGTCGAGCTGCTCGCTGCCGCACCACCCACAGCTCGAACTGGTCGGCCCGAGCCGAGGCGTCGGCGTCGGGGCGCGACCGCCGGTCTCGACCGTGACGACGTTGAACTCGGTCTCGACGGCGCTGCCCGTCGCGCAGTAGCGCACACCGGTGACGGGCGCGCCGGCGAGGAGACCCTCGGTGTGGCAGAACCCGGCCGCCAACTCGAAGTCGTGGCCCGGCGTGCGCATCGTGGTCGCCACGACGGTGCCGTCGAGCTGGATCGTCAGCGGTTCCTCGACGATCAGCTCGTCGGGTCGCCGACGCACCCCGTCGGGCGTGACCTCGCTCACGAGGAAGCGGCGCGTCCGTGACCGGCTCACGCGCCCAGGCTACGGAACGCGGCGGCGGCCCGCGCTGGCGCGCCCGGGTCGCAGTCGAGGAACAGTGACGGTTCGGTGACCTCGACCTCGACGACCAGCGGCCCGTCGTCGCCGGGGAGCAGGTCGATCCGGGCGTACGCGGTCGCCGGGAGCGCTGCGATCACGGCGTCGCCGACGGCGCGCTCGGCATTGGTCGCGACGCGGGGAGCGATCTGCTCTTCGACGTACAGTTCGCCGATGGACCGGATCGGGCGCGACAGGATCGCTTCCTTGCCGAACGCGTGCGAGAACTCGCCGCCGACGTACACGAGGCCGGTCTCGCCCCGCGCGTCGATCGCGGCCACGTAGGGCTGCACCATCGCCGTCCGGCCGGCTGCGTGCAGCATCGCGACGTGCGAACGCGCCGCCGGCTCGTCGTGGCGGGTCCGCACGACGAGGTTGGAGCCGGCGCCGACGCTGGGCTTGATGACCACGTCGCCCGTCAGCAGCTCCCCGTCGACACCGTCGCCCGGAGCGGCGAAGGTGGTCGGAACCGTCGGCACGCCCCAACCGGCGACGTCGTCCAGGTAGCGCTTGTCGGTGTTCCACTCGATCAACGAGAGCGGGTTCCACAGTGCCGAGTGCGCCGCGACCGCACGACACCAGCCGACGAATTCGTCGCGCCGGTCGTGGTAGTTCCAGGCCGAACGAACGATCACCGTGTCGAAGCGCGGCCAGTCGACGGTCGAGTCGTCCCATGCCACGACGACGGCGTCGGGCAGCTCGCGGCAGAGCAGCGGAAGGTCCGAGTCCAGGTCTCGCGCCGCGAGACACGTGACCAGAGCGAGCACGGGGCAAGGCTACGCTCGCCCCGCATGGACGAGACCAGCATCGCCCGCAACGTCGCCGCCGAGTTCGTCGGCACCCTGATCCTGATGCTGCTCGGCCCCGGCCTCGTGATCCTGGGCGGCGCAAGCGTCGGTCCGCTCGGCGTCGCCGTCGCTTTCGGCGTCGCCGTCGCACTGGCGATCGGGGTGATCGGAGCGGTCGCCAACCCCATGTTCAGCCTCGCGCTCTGGTTCGCCCGCGCCATCTCGACCACGGAGGCCGTCGCGGACTGGGTGGGCCAGTTCCTCGGGGCGATCGTCGGTGCCGCGCTGATCTTCGGGCTCCACGACACCGACCGGTTCACGCTCGCGGTCAACGGCTGGGACCGCAGCGGGTTCGGCGAGCTCGGCGTCGTCATGGCCGCCGAGCTGCTGCTCGGCGTCATCGTGGTCGTCGTGCTGCTCTCGGCGATCGGCCAGCAACAGAGCAACGGCGCCGTCGCGGCGTTCACCGGCGCGGCGTATGCCGTCGCGATGCTCGTCCTGCTCGAGATCTCAGGCGGCGGCATCAACCCGGCGCGCAGCCTCGCGACCGCGATCTTCGCCGACACCGACCCGAATGCGCTCGGTCAGGTGTGGGTGTTCGTCGTGATACCGATCGCGGCCGCCTTCGCGGGCACCCTGATCTGGCTGGCGATCGACGACGCGACCATCGACGACACGGTCTTCGACGACACCGTGCTCGAAGACGTCGCCGACGCTGTCACCGGCGACCGGGACTGATCGCTCGACCGGCTCAGTCCACGAACGTGGCGATCCACTCGAGGTCGTCGGCGCGATCGATGCGATAGACGCCGCCCGTACCGCCGCACGTGCCGCTGATGCCGAACGACGTCACACCGGCGATCACCCTGGAATCGCCGAGGAAGTTCGGACCGCCGGAGTCGCCGAAGCAGGTGCCACCGGTCGAGGCGTTGTTCGACAGCAGCATCGAGAAGTCACCGGTGAAGCCGGGCGTGTTGATCTGGATCAGATGCGGGCGCGCCAACATCCGCACCTTCTCCTGTTCGACGAAGACCGGGTTGATCCGCTGCAACCCGTAGCCGACGGCGGTGAAGGTGGTCTGCTTGAGGCCGCGCCGCGTCTTGAGCGCGTCGAGCTGATCGAGTCGGGGCAGCTTGCCGTAATGCGGCATGGGCATCGGCTCGTCGAGCACGACGATGCCGAGGTCGTAGAGGAAGAACGCCGCCGGGTCGTACTGCGGGTGCGTATACGGCGTACCGCCGACGTCACCGGTCATGGGGTAGCCGTTGCCCGGGATGCCGCTCTCGACGTCGGCGTCGAACCAGATCTCCACGTGCACCGCCGGTGGCTCCGTGCAGTGGCCGGCGGTGAGGAACACGGTCTCCGAGATGAGGGTGCCGCTGCAGCGCCAGAGCGTCGCACCAGCCTCGTCGTACGTGCGCATCAGGCCGACGTACGGATGACGATCCCCGTCGGGCTCGCCGTACGTGATCGCGCCGGCGGGTCCGGCGACCGCAACCAGGGACGCGGCGGCGACGGCCACCGCGAGCAAGCGTCGAGACATGGTTCCCTCCTCAAGGTGAGCGCCTTCCGCGGGCGCCGGCGGAAACGTAGCCACCCGCGAGCCGCCGGATGCAACCGAAACGGCGACGGGGCCCGGGTCTGTCCCGGGCCCCGTCCGAGGGTCGATGTCCGACGCCGAACGGCGCGTCAGAAGTCCATGTCGCCGTGGCCGTGGCCGGCGTGGTCGTCCTCGGGCTTGTCGGCGATGATCGCCTCGGTGGTCAGGAACAGGGCCGCGATCGAGGCTGCGTTCTGCAGCGCCGAGCGGGTGACCTTGGCGGCGTCGATGACACCGATCTTGACGAGGTCCTCGTAGACGCCGGTGGCGGCATTGAGACCCTCGCCACCGCTCAGCTCTCGGACGCGGTTGATGACGACCCCGCCCTCCATGCCGGCATTCTCGGCGATCTGCTTGAGCGGCGCCGACAGCGCCTTGGCCACGATGCGAGCACCGGTTGCCTCGTCACCTTCGAGGTTCGAGGCCGCCTTCTCGACCGCTTCGAGCGACCGCACGAGCGCCACGCCACCGCCGGGCACGACACCTTCCTCGATGGCGGCCTTGGTGGTGGAGACCGCGTCCTCGATGCGGTGCTTCTTCTCCTTGAGCTCGACCTCGGTCGCGGCGCCGACCTTGAGCACGGCCACGCCGCCGGTCAGCTTGGCGAGGCGCTCCTGGAGCTTCTCGCGGTCGTAGTCGGAGTCGGTGTTGTCGATCTCGGCCTTGATCTGGGAGATGCGGCCCTTGATGTCGCTCTCGTCGCCGCCACCTTCGACGATCGTGGTCTCGTCCTTGGTGATGATGATCCGCTTGGCGGTGCCCAGCAGGTCGAGGGTCGTGTTCTCGAGCTTGAGGCCGACGTCCTCGCTGATGACCTGGCCACCGGTGAGGATCGCCATGTCCTGGAGCATCGCCTTGCGGCGCTCGCCGAACCCGGGGGCCTTGACGGCCGCCGACTTGAACGTGCCACGGATCTTGTTGACGACGAGGGTGGCGAGCGCCTCGCCTTCGATGTCCTCGGCGATGATCACCAGCGGCTTGCTGGACTGCATCACCTTCTCGAGCACCGGCACGAGGTCGCGCACGGACGAGATCTTCGACGAGACCAGCAGCACGTAGGCGTCCTCGAGGACCGCCTCCATGCGGTCGGTGTCGGTCACGAAGTAGGGCGAGATGTAGCCCTTGTCGAAGCGCATGCCCTCGACGAGGTCCATCTCCATGCCGAACGTCTGGCTCTCCTCGACGGTGATCACACCGTCCTTGCCCACCTTGTCGATCGCATCGGAGATGAACTGGCCGATCTCGTCGTCGGCGGCCGAGATCGCGGCGACCTGCGCGATCTGCTCCTTGGAGTCGACGTCGACGGCGAGCCCCTTGATCGACTCGACGGCGGCGGCCACGGCGGACTCGATGCCGCGCTTCAGGCCCATCGGGTTGGCGCCCGCGGCGACGTTGCGAAGCCCTTCGCGGACCATCGCCCAGGCGAGCACGGTGGCGGTGGTGGTGCCGTCGCCCGCGACATCGTCGGTCTTCTTCGCGACCTCCTTGACGAGCGCCGCGCCGATCTGCTCGTACGGGTCCTCGAGCTCGATCTCCTTGGCGATCGAGACGCCGTCGTTGGTGATGGTGGGGGCGCCCCACTTCTTGTCGAGCACGACGTTGCGGCCCTTGGGGCCGAGGGTGACGCGCACGGCGTCGGCGAGCTTGTTCATGCCCGCCTCGAGGCTGCGGCGTGCCTCGGAATCGAACGCAATCTGCTTGGGCATCTTTCGAGGTCCTCCGTTGGACGGTGATGACGGGTTCTGCGCGTGGATCAGCACTCGCTCTCGGCGAGTGCTAGCACTCTACAGCTGCGACTGCTAACCGGCAATCGCCGGTTCGTGAGGATGACGCACGCCCAGGGACGGAATCCTGACCGCGCCGGTAGCCTTTCGGGTCATGGCAGTCACCGTGCGCATCCCGACCACCCTGCGCCCCCTGTCGGGTGGCAACAAGCAGGTCGAGGTCTCCTCCGGCAGCCTCGCCGAGGTCATCGCCGGCCTCGACGCGGCCCATCCCGGGTTCGCCGATCGGCTGCTCGACGACGCGGGCGGCCTGCGCAAGTTCGTCAACGTCTTCGTCGACGACGACGACGTTCGCTACCTCCAGGGGCTCGAGACCCGCGTCGACGACGGGATCACCGTCAGCATCATCCCGGCCGTCGCCGGCGGGTAGCTCGCGGCGGGCTCCGCCGGGCAGGTCGGATCACCCTCACCGGGGTCACTAGGGTCCGCGACCGTGTTGGTGGTCGCAGCCGTCGACAAGTTCAGGGGAACCGCAACCGCCGCCGATGTCGCTGCGGCGATCGGCAGCGCCTGCTGGGAACGTGGTCACGACTGCCGCGAGTTCGCGCTCGCCGACGGCGGCGAAGGACTACTCGACGTCCTGGGCGGCGCCAATCGCTCCGACACGGTCACCGGACCGCTCGGCCGACCGGTCGACGTCGAATGGCGACTGTCGCGGGGCACGGCCATCATCGAGATGGCGCGGGCGAGTGGCCTCCAGCTCGCGGGCGGCGCCGAGTGCAACGACCCGATGACCGCCACCACCCGCGGGACGGGTGAGCTGATCGACGCCGCGGTCACCGCCGGCGCGAAGCGGATCATCGTCGGCCTGGGTGGATCGGCGACGACCGACGGTGGCCTGGGCGCCCTGGAAGCGATCCGCTCCCCTGCGCGGCTCAAGGCCGTCGAGCTGCTGGTCGCCTGCGACGTGACCACTCGGTTCACGGACGCCGCCCGCATCTTCGGTCCGCAGAAGGGCGCCACCGCGGCCCAGATCGAGCTGCTGACCCGACGCCTCGAACAGCTTGCCGACCGCTACGCCGAGCAGTTCGACGTCGACGTCAGGGACATCGAGGGCTCCGGCGCGGCGGGCGGTCTGGCCGGCGCTCTCGCCGCTCTCGGCGGGCGGCTCGTGCCGGGTTTCGAGCTCGTCGCCGACGAGCTCGACCTGCACGACGCGATCGAGCGCGCCGATTTCGTCATCACGGGCGAGGGTCACCTCGACGCCCAGAGCTTCGAGGGCAAGGTCGTCGGCGGTGTCGCCGAGCTGGCCGCCGACTACGGGAAACCGGTCGCCGCCATCGTCGGGATCGTCGACGACGGCGTTCGCGACCGCATCCCGACGATCGCGATCGCCGACCGCTACGGCCTCGAGCGGGCGATGCGCGAACCCCTCGGCTGCGTGTCGGACGCCGCGGGCGAACTGCTCGACGCGAGTTGAGGCGCAGCCGGATCCGACTTGCTCGGTCCGGCGGAGCCCTCACCAGCCACACCGCATCGCGACACCCAGGCGGGCGAGCGGCGAAGCGAAGCGGCGCCGGCGAGCACGGAAGGCGCAGCCGGATCCGACTTGCTCGGTCCGGCGGAGCCCTCACCAGCCACACCGCATCGCGACACCCAGGCGGGCGAGCGGCGAAGCGAAGCGGCGCCGGCGA
>JBFHJC010000023.1:0-26486 GCA_041596155.1 Ilumatobacter sp.
CCAGGAGCACCACGGTCAGCTCGACCTGACGTTCCGGTACCGCTGGACGAGCACCGAACGCCACGGCTTCGTCCGGTCGGTCAGCGTGACGAACGAAGGCGTCGACGCCGTACGGATCGAGCTCCTCGACGGCCTCCTCAACCTGCTCCCACACGGTCTGGACCCCGCTGTCTACCAGCGCCTCAGCAACCTCGCGGACGCGTACAAGCGAAGCGAGCTCATCGACACCGACACCCGCCTCGCGGTCTGCTCGCTCGAGTCGCCGGTCAGCGATCGGCCCGAACCCGAAGAGGTGCTGAAGGCGACGGTCGTCTGGTCCGTGGGGCTCGAGGGCGCGACCGTCACGCTCGACGCCGGCGCCGTTCGCGATTTCGAGGCCGGTGCGACGGTGCCGGCGTCGCGCCTGGTCACCGGACGCCCCGGCGCCTACCTGCTGCACGGCGCGGTCGAGCTGCCGGAGGCCACCACGGTTCGATGGCACGTCGTCGCCGACGTCGCTCACGATCAACCGGCCGTCGTCGCGCTGCGCCGCGACCTCCGCGGCGACCACCGCTCGGCCGCCCAGATCGACGACGCCGCCCGCTCGACCCGCGACGCGCTGGTGCGGATCATGGCGCCGGCCGACGCACTGCAGCAGACCGGTGACCCGATCGCCTGCGCCCACCACTTCTCCAACGTGACCTACAACGTCATGCGCGGCGGCGTCCCGCTCGCCGGGTACCGGATCGACACCGCCGACTTCGCCTCCTTCGTGGCGCGCCGGAATCGGATCGTCGCAGAACGTCACGGCCGCTGGCTGAGCGATCTGCCCGCCGAGGTCGGCCGTCGAGATCTGCTCGCCCGGATCGAGGCGAACGGCGACGAGCACCTGCAGCGGCTCGGCCGGGAATACCTGCCGTTCAGCTTCTCCCGCCGGCACGGCGATCCCAGCCGGCCCTGGAACACGTTCTCGGTCCGGGTCCGTGACGAGGCCGGCGAGCCGGTGATCTGGTACGAGGGCAACTGGCGCGACGTCTTCCAGAACTGGGAGGCCCTCGGGGCGAGCTTCCCCGAGTACCTCCCTGGTGTCGTCTCGGTGTTCCTGAACGCGTCGACCGCAGACGGCTTCAACCCATATCGGATCACCCGCGACGGGATCGACTGGGAGGTCCCCGACCCCGACGACCCCTGGGCCAACATCGGCTACTGGGGTGACCACCAGCTCATCTACCTGCTGCGTCTGCTCGACATGACCGATCGTTACCTGCCGGGAGCCATCTCGGAGCTGCTGGGGCAGCGGTGCTGCACGTACGCCGACGTTCCGTACCGGATCGCGCCCTTCGACGAGCTGGTGCGCGACCCGAAGTCGACGATCGAGTTCGACGACGACGCCGACCGACGGATCGCCGAGCGCGTCGCGTCGCTCGGCGGAGACGGAAAGCTCGTGCCCGACGCCGACGGCCAGCCGCACCTCGTCACGACGATCGAGAAGCTCCTCGTGGCGGCGTTGGCGAAGATCTCCAACCTGGTCCCGGGCGGGGGGATCTGGATGAACACCCAGCGCCCCGAGTGGAACGACGCCAACAACGCGCTCGTCGGGTACGGGCTCTCGATGGTCACGCTGTACCAACTCCGCGAGTACCTCGACCGCTTGCGTTCGCTGGTGTCGCCGACCGAGCGGAACCTGGCCGTCTCACACGAGGTCGTCGGATGGATGCAGGCGGTCGTCGAGGTGCTGCGGTCGGAACCGACGAGCCCGTCCGCCGCCGACGCCGAACAGCACCGGATGCGGGTGCTCGGCGGTGTCGGGCGAGCGTTCGCGCAGTATCGGGAGACCGTGTACGCCGGCGGCCTCGCGAGTCCCGTCGACGTGAGCACAGCGACGATCGTCGAGCTGTGCGACGTCACGATCGCGCACCTCGACGCGACGATCCGCGGTGCCCGGCGAGCGGACGGGCTGTTCCACTCGTACAACCTCGTGCGGTTCTCGGCCGACGGGGTGTCCGCCGCGGTCGAGCACCTTCCGGAGATGCTGGAAGGGCAGGTCGCGGTGATCGGGGCCGGCGTCCTGACACCGGACGAGCAGGCCGACGTCGTCGCCGCCTTGTTCGAGAGCGGTCTGTACCGCCCCGACCAACGCAGCTTCCTGCTCTACCCGGCGCGGCGGCTGCCGAGCTTCGTCGAGAAGAACGTCCTGCCGGCGGCCGACGTCGAGCACAATCCGTTGCTGGTCGGCCTGCTCGCCGCCGGTGACGACTCGATCGTGCGCCGGGACGCCGACGGCGCGTATCGCTTCGCGGCCGATCTGGTCGACGAGCCGGCACTCGCCGTCGCGCTCGACCAACTGGCGACCGACACCCGATGGACCGACCTGGTGGGCGGACACCGACAGGCGACGCTCGACGTCTACGAACGGGTCTTCCGTCATCGCTCCTTCACGGGCCGGTCGGGTTCGATGTACGCCTACGAGGGGATCGGCTCGATCTACTGGCACATGGTCGCCAAGCTCCTCGTCGCGATCCAGGAGGCGGCCGTCGACGCGCAGGGTTCGGGTGCCTCCGCCGAGACGATCGGTCGACTCGTCGGCGGGTACTGGCGAGTTCGCACCGGCCTCGGTTTCAACAAGTCGGCGGCCGAGTTCGGAGCGATCCCGATCGATCCGTACTCGCACACGCCCGCCCACGCGGGAGCGCAACAGCCGGGCATGACGGGCCTCGTCAAGGAGGAGCTCCTGACGCGTCCTGCCGAGCTCGGTGTGCGGGTGGAGAACGGTGGCATCGTGTTCGACCCGACGTTTCTCCGTCGTGACGAGTTGCTTGCCGAACCGACCACGTGGACCCCGATCGCGATCGACGGCGACCCGATCGCCGTCGAGCTCGCCGCCGGCAGCCTCGGGTTCACCCTCTGCCAGACGCCCATCGTGGTGCGCGTCGGCGATCCGCGACTGCTCGTGACGTACGCCGACGGGTCGACGGCGACGGTCGACGGGCTGCGACTCGACCGATCGCTCAGCGAGAAGATCTTCGCCCGAACCGGTGAGATCGCCACGCTCGAGGCGAGCATGCCGCCGAGCGGCGACTGACCGCAGCGCTCACAGGTCGAGGCGGTACCACTCCTCGATGGCCCACTGCTCCCTGGTCGCGGTGGCGCCGAAGCGGACGCCGCCGACCTCGTCGCCCCAGCTCGCCCCCGCGGTCGGGCGTCGGTAGAGGGGGATGATGACGGCCTGGTCGGCCAGGATCTGCTCCGCCTCCGCGATCAGCGCCTCGAGCTCGGCCTCGTCGACGGTCTGGCGAGCCGTGTCGACGACCGAGGCGTAGCGCGCTGTGGCGGCGTCCGACACCGACGACGGTCCCTGGTCGAACCCGCTCGGGTCGGAGCCGCTCACCTCGGGCGTCCCCCAGCGATAGAAGTTGCTCCCGTCAGGGGGCGGCGCTTCCGGGTCGAACACGTCGTGGATGCCGACGAGCCCGGACAAGCCCGGCGAGCCGACCCACGCCCATTCTCCGAGATCCCACTCGCCGAAATCGAGCGACTCGCCGAACGGCCGCTGGTTCACGAGGTCGTATTTCTCGGCCAGGTTGACGGCGAACTGCCCGCGACGCACCGAATCGAGGGTTCGGTTCGGCTCGCTGGGGCACACGGAGAACCAGCGGACGTTGCCGTCGGCGTCGCGGCGAAGGTGCAGGCGCTGCTGGGCGGTCGATCCCGCGCTCGTCAGCGTGACGTCGATCGGGACCGCGCTCGGGACGACGATCCCGGGCCCGGGGTCCTCGAACAGGAACGGCCCCGGCTGACCGACCCCGTCCACCTCGACGGCGAACGTCGGATCGGCCGGCAGCTGGCCGAAGAAGTCGCGGCACGTCTCGGGTCCGTAGGAGTGGAGGACGACCGGATCGAGCGCGCCGTACGTGAACTCGCCGTACCGGTCGCCGCCGAACTTGACCCAGACCGCCAGTCCGTCGAGGAACCCCTGCGCTTCGTCGAGGGAGATTCCGACGGACGCCGGGCCTCCCTCCGTTGCGGCGCGACCGTCGAAGAAGTACGTGATCGGCCCGTTCGGGAGCGGTCCGCCGAGCGTGTACTCGAGGTCGAGCACGCCGTCGAGGTACGAACCCGACGCGGTCGCATCGACGCCGGAGAAGCCGGCGGCCGAGCCGGACCCGGTCGCGGTGAACAGTCCGTCGGGCGTGATCTGGCCGACGACCGGGATGAACGGCGAGGGCGCCGTGACCTCCACACCGCCACCCGAGAACAGCCGGATCTCGGCGCCGTTCGGCATGGTGCCGATGAACTCGAGGTGGCCGAACGGGTCGTCGACCTCGCGCAGCTCGATCTCCACCGGACCGCTGCCGTCGAGCAACCCATCCGCCGAACCGGGGGTTCTCGCGTCGATCCCGACGATGGCCAGGTCGCCGATGATGAGGCTCGCCACGCGCGGGTCGCGGGCGGTGATGACCGCTGTCGGCGGATCGGCGTCGCAATCCCGGCCGAGCTCGCCGCACAGTTCGTCGAGGAGCTGCTCGGCGGCGGCCGGGTCGTAGTCGTACTGGTCCCAGGCGGAGGTGCTCAGCGTCGGGCTGAACGCGTCGACGTAGGAGTCGAGCGGCTCGACCTGGCCGCGCAGGATCTCGTCGATGATCGTGTTCTTGTCGATCGCGTGCGCGACCGCCTGCCGATAGGCGAGGTGTTCGTTGAGCGAGTCCGGGTTCGCGGCCAGCCGGTTGTCGCCGAACTGGAAGTTGAGGTGCTCCCAGATGGGCCCGGACAGCACCTCGACCGAAGCCCCCTGCGGCTCGAGCGCCTGGAGGGCCTCGATCGTCTCGATCGACAGGGGCGGGTCGATCACGTCGATCTCCCGATCCCGGAAGGCGTCGACCAACGAGGCCGTCTCCGGGATGAAGCGGAACACGACCGAGTCGAGGTACGGGAGCTGGATCCCGGTGTCCTCATCGGTGCGCCAGTAGTTGTCGTTGCGGACCAGGCGCAGGAACTCGCCGCGCTGCCACTCGTCGAAGACGAACGGGCCGCCGGACACCCACATCCTGTCGTTCCAGTCGTTGACGAAGTCGCTCCCCTCGACCTGGTGGCGCGGGATCAGCGTGTCGAAGAGCCGCTCGTGCTCGATCGTCGGCTCGGGGAGGGTGAGCGCGAAGAAGTCGACGCCGGCATCGGTCGCCGTGATGTCCTCGTAGATCGACCGATCGATCGGCAGGTCCGGGTTCAGGATGATGTCGTACGTGAACGCGAAGTCGTCACCGGTGATCGGCGTCCCGTCGGCCCAGACCGCGTCGTCGCGAATCAGGTAGCGGACGGTCATCGAGCCGTCCTCGTTGAGCGAGATACCGCCGTTCGCCACGGTCGGGAGCTCGGCCACGACCTCGGGCACCAGCTCGCCCGTGAGCGGGTCGATGTCGGAGACTCCCGCGAAGATCGGATCGAGCGTGTCCCGTGCGCCCTCGCCTCGTGGCAGGAACGGGTTCACCGTCTCGAACAGCTCGGGCCCGACTCCGATGGTGAGCGCCCCGCCGGGCGTCGGCACGGCTTGCGCGACCTCCGGCTCGTCGTCCGCGTCGCCGTCGTCGACACCAGCCTGATCGTCGTCGGTTGCCTGCTCGGCGGCGGGCTCGTCGGCGGCGGGCTCCTCCGCGGGCGGGGCATCGTCGGTCGCCTCGGGCGGCTCGGCCTCTTCGTCGCCGTCCCCGGTGAGCGCGAGGCAGCCGCCGATCAATGCGCCGGCGCCGAGCACGGCGCCGACGCCGTAGCCGACCAGCTTCTTCCAGTTGGACGTTTCCGCCGGTTCGTCGGCCGCCGGTGCCGGGACGGGCGAAGCGGCCGCCGTCGGCGGAGGAGTCGCACCGACCGGTACCTTCGTGAGCGACGCCACCTTGCCGCGCACTCGGAGCGCCCCGAGCTGCTTGCCGTGGCCTGCGAATCCCTCGTTGATCCGCTTGCACCAGCGCTCGACAGCGTCCTTCAGGCCGTCGGTGACGCCTTCGATGTCGGGGATGCTCGAGGTGTCGAGTACGAGTTCTCCGTCGACGATCGAGACGCCGATCGAGACGGAGAGCATGCCGAGGCCGATCCGCATCGTCGCATGGTTCGCAGCGGCGCCCGGTTCGAGCGCGACCTCGACCAGGTCGGCACCGGACTTCGGTAGCCAGTCGACCTCCGACACGTCGATGTCGACCGCGTCGAGCTCGCAGTCGAGGAACCGTTGCAGCTCCGCCGGTGCGCCCTCAGGCAGCCGAGGAGCGGATCGAGCCTCATCGCCGGGCATCCCGCGCCCCCTTCCCGTCCGGCACCGACACTAGGGCACCATCCGGGGGAGGTCGAGGGCTCAGTCGGCGCCGAGTGACTCGCGCAGCGCGAAGCGGCGGATCTTGCCGGTCGCGGTCTTCGGCAGCTCGGCGGTCTCGATGATGCGCCGCGGGCGCTTGAACGCCGCCATCCGCTCGCGGCAGTGGGCCTCGAGCGCAGCCGCGTCGATCGTGTGTCCGGATGCCGGCACGACGAAGGCGACCGCCTCCTCCAAGCCCTGGTCGTTGCGGCTGCCGACGACCGCAGCTTCGAGGACGCTCGGGTGCTCGATCAGCACGCTCTCGACCTCGGCCGGCGAGACCCAGATACCGCCCGCCTTGATCATGTCGTTGTTGCGTCCGAGGAACGTCCACGAGCCGGAGTCGCCGCGGGTGTAGACGTCGCCGGTCCGCAACCAGCCGCCGTGCAGGAACGCCGCTTCCGTCGCCTCGGGCCGCTCCCAGTACCCGATGGCGGTCGACGGGCCGCGCACGTGAAGGTATCCGGGCGTGTCGGGTGACTCGACAGCGGTGCCCTCCTCGTCACGCAGCTCGAGCTCGTAGCCCGGGACCGGCCAACCGGACGACCCGGACTCCTGCCGCTCGAGGGTGTTCGAGATGAAGATGTGGAGCGCCTCGGTCGACCCGATGCCGTCGAGGACGGGGACACCGAACCGCTCGGTGAACCTCTGCTGGAGCGGGCCCGGCAGCGACTCGCCCGCCGTGACGGCGGCTCGGATCGACGCCATCTGGTCGGGGTCGGGCTCGGCGTCGAGCAGCGCGGCCACGAAGCCGGGGCTGGCGAAGAAGAGCGTCGGGCGCTCGGCGGTGATCGTCGCCAGCACCCCCGGCGGGGTCGGCCGCCGGGCGTCGAGGATCGTGGTCGCCCCGGCCGAGAACGGGAACGTCAACGAGTTCCCGAGCCCGTACGCGAAGAACAGCTTGGCGATCGAGTAGCAGCGGTCGTCCGCGGAGATCCGCAGGACGTCGCGCGCGTACGTGTCGGCGGTCGCCTGCAGGTTGCGGTGCAGGTGCATGACGCCCTTCGGCGTGCCGGTGGTGCCCGAGCTGTAGAGCCAGAACGCCGGGTCGTCGCCGGCCGTCTCGGCGACCGGCGGTGGGGACGTCGGCATCGGAAGCTCGGCCATCGGATGGATCGCCACTCCGTCGATCGCGTCGGCGTCGGGCTTGCCGACGACGATCACGTCGCGGAGTGCCGGGCAGCCGGCTGCAACCTCCGCGACGTGCCCCTGGTACTCGGCCGACACCGCGAGGGCGACGGCGCCGGCGTCCGCGACGATCGGCGCGAGCTCGCCGGCTGACAACATCGTCGAGAGCGGCACCGGCACGAATCCACCGCGCATCGCGCCGAGGTACAACGCGACGAAGCCCGGCTCGTCGTTGACGACCATCGCGAGGCGGTCACCGGGTTCGAGCCCGAGCTCGCCGAGCGCGTGCTGGGCGCGGATGACGTCGAGGTGGACGTCGGCGTACGTGAGGTCGCTCCCCTCGAATCGGATCGCGATGCGGTCGCCCCGCCCCGCGTCGAGATGGCGATCGAGCAGCCACGCCGTCGCGTTGTAGGTGCTCATCGTGCAGGCCCCCTCATGCCCCCGATGCTGCCGCTCAGAGCAGCACGTACTCGAACTCGACCGGCTTCTGGTGGATCCCGGTGGAAGGTGGCGCGACCCATCCTGCCATCTTGCCCGGTTCGGTCACGCCCACCTGCAGCGACTTCACGTGGGCCTTGTCGTCGTCGTTGGGAAGCCAGGCGAGCACATTGGCGTGCCACTCGGCGTCGCTGATCAAGCGGCCGTCGGGCGACACGTGGTGGTCGCGGAACGTGCCGACATGGCGGTTGAAGCCGATGTGCGGCAGCCGCAGCTCGACGTCCACCCCGGCCTCGGCGATCGCCCGGTTCCAGCGGTCGACGCCCTTCCGGCAGTCCTCCGTGTAGTCCTCACGCAGCGTCTCGTTGAGCGCCGCGAGCTCGGTCACCTCGCGCTCGCCGATGTCGTCGTCGGTCGCCTCGGGAACGGTTCGGTAGCTCTCCTTCAGGACGTGGTCGTCGTCGCGGCGCTCCTCCTGGAACCGGCCCTTGAGCCCGGCGGCGAAGTAGTTGGCGGCGTTGGTCGACGTCTCGGCGCCGAACAGGTCGAGCGAGACCGAGTAGTGGAAGTTGAGGTACTTCTGCAGCACCTCCAGGTTGATGCCGCCGTGCGGTTGTACGTCGTCGGTGTCGTGCTCGCGCATCAGCTCGAGGGTGCGCTGGACGACGCGCCCGACGCCGGTGGCGCCGACGAACATGTGGTGCGCCTCCTCTTTCAGCATGAAGTCACACGTGCGCGACAGCGGGTCGAAGCCCGATTCGCGCAGCGAGGCGAGCTGGTACTTGCCGTCGCGGTCGGTGAAGTACGTGAACATGTAGAACGACAGCCAGTCGGGCGTCTCCTCGTTGAACGCGCCGAGGATGCGCGGGTTGTCGGGGTCGCCGGAGTGCCGTTCGAGCATCTCGTCGGCCTCGTCGCGGCCGTCGCGGCCGAAGTAGCGGTGGAGGAGGTACACCATCGCCCAGAGGTGGCGGCCTTCCTCGACGTTGACCTGGAACAGGTTGCGCATGTCGTACAGCGACGGGGCGGTCAGGCACAGCTGGCGCTGCTGCTCGACCGAGGCGGGCTCCGTGTCGCCCTGGACGACGATCAGGCGGCGCAGGTCGGCGCGGTACTCGCCTGGGACCTCCTGCCACGCCGGCTCGCCCTTGTGGTCGCCGAACGCGATCCGGCGGTCCTCCTCGGGCTCGGCGAGGAAGATGCCCCACCGGTACTCGGGCATCTTCACGTGGTCGAAGTTCGCCCAACCCTCGCGCCCGACGTCGACCGCGGTGCGCAGGTACACGGGGTTGTCCTGGAACGCGGCCGGGCCGAGCTCTTCCCACCAGCGCAGGAACTTCGGGAGCCAACCCTCGAGGGCGCGCTGCAGGCGGCGGTCGTCGGCCAGGCCGACGTTGTTCGGGATCTTGGCGTCGATGTCGACGGTCATGTCACACTCTCCGGCGGTCGTAGTCGGGGCGGGAGCCGGTGCCGAAGCGGCGCAGCGCGCCCTCCGGACCCACGGCGTTCGGGCGTTGGAAGATCCAGTTCTGCCAGGCGGTGAGGCGGGCGAAGATCTTCGTCTCCATCGTCTCGGGGCCGACGAAGCGGTGGTTGGCCTCCATGCCGGTGAGGGCGTCGGGGGAGAAGCTGGCACGCTCTTCGATCATCACGCGGATCTCGTCCGCCCAGTCGATGTCGTCCATCGCTGCCGTGACGAGACCGGCCTCGGCCGCCTCCTCACCGGTCAGCTCCTTGCCGACGAGCTCCAGCGCGCGGGTGAGATCGTCGGGACGGCCCCAGAACCGGCTCTCGAGGCGGGTCAGGTCGTTCGACATCCGGTACGACCCGACGTTGGCGGCCGACAGGCGCAACGTGGGCGCCGGCAGCTCGGAGTCCTCCCAGGTGCCCTCCAACATGTAGGTGCGGTCGGCGGCGAAGGCGAGCTCGGCGAGCGTGCCGGCGAAGCAGCTGCCCGGGGTGACGAGGGCGAAGAGCGAGCGCGCCGACAGGTCGAGCCGCTTGAGCACTCGCCGCCAGTAGAGCCGGACCTCCCGGCTCAGCCAGTGGTCGTGCTCGAGCACCTGCTCGGCGTCGAGCACCGCCTGGTGGTCGCCCGATGTCTCGAGCGCCCACGTGCCGATCTCGACCTCGTTGAAGCGTAGGTGGAGCATCGCGTCGTCGAGCTGGCGTGCGGTCGCGAGGACCCACGCATCGGCGCCGGCAGTGAGCAGCTCGTCGGGCGTCACGGGCTGCCACGTCGCGGGGGAGCGGACCGTGATCGTCGCCACCGACAGCTCGCGGTCGATCCGGACCGACACGTGGTCGTACTCGATCGTGTCGCCGTCGATCGTGCGCTCGATCCGGGCGAGCTCGACGCCCGGGCCGGTGTCGGGGCGGTCGGATGCCGCCACATGGTGGGTGGTGCGCTCGGCGATCAGCTCGTCGAACTGCGACGCGGGCGCGATGTGGTCGACCAGGTGCCAGTCGACCGCCTGGCGGCCCTTGACGCCTTCGGTGCGCGTGGCGAAGGCGTCGGCGAGGTCCCTGCGAACGCGGCGCTTGTCGACGACGCGGGTCAGCCCGCCCGTACCGGGCAGCACGGCCAGCAGCGGCACCTCGGGGAGCGAGACGGCTGACGCCCGGTCGTCGACGAGCAGGATCTCGTCACAGGCGAGCGCCAGCTCGTACCCGCCGCCCGCCGCGGTGCCGTTGACGGCCGCGATCCACGTCTGGCCGGAGTGGGCGCTGGCGTCCTCGATCGAGTTGCGGGTCTCGTTGGTGAACTTGCAGAAGTTCACCTTGTGGCCGTGGCTGGACGTCGCCAGCATCTGGATGTTGGCACCGGCACAGAAGATCTTGTCGAGACCTCCGGTCACGACGACCGCTTTGACCTCGGGGTGTTCGAATCGCAGACGCTGCACGATGTCGTACAGCTCGATGTCGACGCCGAGGTCGTAGCTGTTCGTCTTCAGCTGGTACTCGTCGGCGCGCAGGCCGCCGTCGGGGTCGACCTGCATCCGGACGGTCGCGACCGGTCCGTCCAGGGAGAGCTGCCAGTGGCGGTAGTCGCCGGGCTCGACGCGCACGTCGACGAAGGGCTCGGTCGCGGTCTCGGTCACGTTCATCCTCGCTGATTCGGGTGGGCTCGGGTGGAGCGGGGCGCAGGCGTGGCGACGGTGCGACGCCGGAGTCTGCGTCATTCTACAATAGTGCTCAGGTTCGTCAAGAGGTTGTAGAGCGATTTGTGTGACGGCGGTGGCGATCAGCGGCGCCTTCGGACCAGATCGACGATCGCCGGCACGATGCCGCGGCGGAAGCCGAGGAACAGTGCGATGATCACGAACCCGTACAACAGCTCGCGGAGCTGCGCGTAGTCGAGCGCCTCGAGGAACTGGTCGAGCCACGTGAACACGGCGGCGCCGACCACCGGGCCGAGCAGCGAGCCGATGCCGCCGAACGCCAGCATCACCAGGACCGAGACGTCGACGTTGCCGAACTCGAACGTCGAGGGGCTCACGCGGCTCTCCGTGAACACGTACAGCCCGCCCGCCAGCCCGAGCATCGCACCGCCCAGGACGCCGGCGAGGATCCGGTACCGCGACACGTCGACGCCCGACAGCTCGGCCGCCAGTCCGTCGTCGCGGAGCGCCCGGAACGCCCACCCGATGCGCGACCGCTGCAGCGCGCGATAGACCACCAGGTACACGACCAGCAGGGCGAGGAACACGTAGTACGGCGCGATCTGTCCGCTGATCCACGAGTCGCTGGCGGTCGCGACCCGCAGTCCGCTCTCGCCACCGGTCCAGTCGCCTTTGCCGAGGACGAGGTTCTCGAACGACAGCGCGAACGCGATCGTGACGATGCCGATGAAGATCGTGTCGAGGGCGCGTCGCACCGAGACCCAGCTGAGAACCCCGGCGACCACCGACGAGATCACCGTCGCGACCGCGAGCGCCGGCACGAGCGGCCAGCCGGCCCGGTCGGCGAGGATGGCCGCGCCGTAGCCGCCGATGCCGGCGAGGGCGCCCGAGCAGAGGAAGAGCTGCCCGGTGCTGCCGAAGATGATGTTGAACGCAACGGCGTAGCAGGCGAAGAGCACGCCCACCGTGATGACGCCCATCATCGAGCGCGAGTCCTCGTAGCGCAGCGGGATCAGGGCCACGAGGGCGGCGGCGACCGCGATCGGGGCGTACGCCCGCACGACGTTCACGTCTTCTTCCCCAGCAGACCGGACGGGCGGAGCACGATCATCGCGGCGGCGCACAGGAGCAAGATGACGGTCGTGTAGAACTGGCCGATGTAGGCCGACGCGAACCGGTCGACGATGCCGAGCAGCACGCCGGCGAGGAAGGCGCCCGACACGCTGCCAAGCCCGCCGACGACGGCGACGATCAGCGCCAGCGTCGTCAGCTTGATGCCGAACGACGACGCCTGCGGGGCCGTCATGGCGCCGGTGACGGCGACGAGGCCGGCGAGCAGGCCGCTGAGCAGGAACACGAACGAGCGGACGGAGCTCGGGTTGATGCCGACGAGCCGGGCGCCCTGCTCGTCCTGGATGACCGAGCGGACCCCGCGGCCCAGCGTCGTGGACTGGAAGAAGACGACGAGCAACAGCCCGGCGACCACCGTGATCGCCGTGGCGAGCAGGCTGCCGGTGCGCATGTTGACCCCCAGGATCGGCACCGGATCGCCGCCGATCTGCAGCGTCAGCGATTCGATCGGGTACTTCCAGTTGAGATACCCGTCGATCACGAAGCCGACCCCGAGCATGAGCAGCAGCCCGAGCAGGATGCGGTGCTCACCGTGCTGGCGGTAGACCGCCCGCATCAGGGTGAGGTCGAGGACGAGCAGCACGACGCCCGCGAGCAGGATGCCGGCGACCGCGGCGGGAACCGCCGCCCACCCGGCCCCCATGAGCAAGGACGCCACGATCGCTCCCAGGATGGCGATCTGTCCGTGCGCCAGGTTGACGACGCCCGCGAGCCCGTAGATCAGCGTCAAGCCGACGCCGAGCAGCCCGTACTGCAACCCGAGGACGATCCCGTCGAGCGTGGCGGCGACCGGCTTCATCAGGCGACCCCCAGGTAGGCGCGCTGGACGTCGGGGTTGTCGGCGAGCTCGGCGGAGGTGCCGCTGAGCTCGATGCGGCCGTTCTCGATCACGTAGCCGCGGCTCGCGAGCTCGAGCGCGAGCGGCACCTGCTGCTCGGCGACCACCAGCGTCAGTCCGGCTTCGCGGAGCCTTCCGAGCGCCACGTACGCCTCCCGCGCGAGGCGGGGAGCGAGACCGGTCGTCGGTTCGTCGAGCAGGAGCACCTTCGGTTGCGACATCAGCGCCCGGCCGACGGCGAGCATCTGCTGCTCGCCCCCGCTCATCGTGCCGGCGTCCTGCTTGCGCCGCTCGGCCAGGCGCGGGAACACGTCGAAGATGAACTCCTCGCGCTCGGCGTCCGGCTTGGCGGGGAACGCGCCGAGCAGCAGGTTCTCGTGCACGGTCATCTGCGGGAACAGGTGGCGCTCGGCGGGCACGTAGGCCAGCCCGGCGCGCGACAGCTTGTGGGTGGCGACGTTCGTGGTCTCGGCGCCCGCGAAGGTGACGGTGCCCGACGTGACCTTGAGCAGGCTGACGATCGCTCGGAACAGCGTCGACTTGCCGGCTCCGTTCGACCCGATGATCGTGATCGCCTCGCCCTCGGCGACATCGAACGAGACGTTGTGGACGACGTTCTCGCCGGCGTAGCCGGCCGACACCCCGTCGACGGCGAGCAGGCTCATCCGGCGGCCTGCCGTTCTCCCAGGTAGGCGGTGACGACGTCCGGGAGACGCATGACCTCCTGGGGGTCGCCGTCGGCGATCAGCTCGCCGAAGTTCAGGACGAGGATCCGCTCGGCGAGGCTCATCACGGCCTTCATGACGTGCTCGACCCAGATGACGGTGACCCCGAGCTCGGCGCGGGCACGCCGCACCATCTCGACGGACGACGCGAGCTCGCTGTCGTTCAGCCCGGCCATCACCTCGTCGAGCAGCACGAGCCGCGGTCGCGCTGCGAGCTGGCGGGCGATCTCGAGGAACCGCTGCTCGTGGAGGTTGAGGGCGCCGACCGCTTCGTCGCGGCGATCGGCGAGCTCGACGAATTCGAGCATCTCGTCGGCGGCGCGGGTCGCCTCGCGCTCCGACGTCGGCGCACCGCCGAACATCGCGCCGACGATCGCGTTCTCGCGCACCGTCATCGCTTCGAACGGCCGCGGCGTCTGGAGCACCATGGCGATGCCGGCCCGGCGGGCTTGATGGGGTTTGTGGGCGGTGATGTCGACACCGTCGAACCGCACTCGGCCGGCGTTGGCGGTCTGCATGCCGCCGATCGCCTTGAGCAGGGTGCTCTTGCCGGCGCCGTTCGGGCCGACGAGGGCGATGATCTCGCCCTCGTCGACCGTGAACGACACGCCGCCGACGGCCGGGAGGCCGCCGAAGTGCTTCTCGACGTCGACGACTTCGAGGAGGGCCACGACGCGAGCGTCAGGCGGGAACGTAGGGCTCGAGTGGCTCGGGCAGAAGCAGCACCTCGGGGTACCAGTCGCCGGCCTCGTTCACGCCCTCGGGAGCCGGACCGGGCCCGAGCGTCGTGAACAGTGGCTGGGCCATGCTGAGCTCGCCCCACTCGGTCCACGCCATCGTGAACGGATAGCCGGGCAGGTCGTAGCTCTGGCCATGGAGGTACTCGGCGATCGCCACCGGGTCGTCGCCGACGTTGGCGACGGCGTCGGCGAGCATCGTCACGATGCCGTAGCCGGCGACCGCGTCGTCCTCCATGAACGTCTGGTCGGACGAGGCCAGGAACCGGCGGGCGAGATCCTGGTAGTCCTCGCTCGTGTAGTCGGCGCAGTCGAAGTCGGAGTAGCGGTTGATCGCCGCCTCGCCGGCGCCGTTCCACACGAGCGCGTACGGCGAGTACGCGCCGGTGATCGGCACGTCGATGCCGAGATCGGCCGACTGGACAGTGATCGGCCCCGATCCCGGCGGGTGCCCTGTGGCGACGATCAGCTCCGGACCGAAGCCCTCGAGGTTGCGCAGGTATGTCGTGAAGTCGGTCTCCGGCACCGGTGCGACCTCGACCTGCAGCTCGATGCCGTCGAGCTCGGCGAAGTCGGCTTCGAGGGCGGCCTTGATCGACTGGCCCCAGCCGTAGTCCGCGATGATCGCGCCGACCTTCGTGAGGTTGTTGGCGACCGCGTACTGGGCGATCGGCTCGCTCACCATCGGAGCGGCCGGCAGGCAGGTGCGGAACACGTAGCGGCTCTCCGAGGTCAGGATCTCGGCCGCGCCGGCCTTCACGAGGAACGTCGGCATCTGGAGGTCCTCGGCGATCGGCGAGGTCGCTAGTCCGATCGTCGACGAGATCAGGCCGCCGATGCCGATGACGCCCTCTTCCACGAGGCGCTCGTAGCCGGCAACACCCTTCTCGGCGTCGTTCTCGTCGTCGGCGACCACCAACTCGAGCATCCGGCCGTCCACACCGCCGGCGGCGTTGATCTCCGCAACGGCGAGCTCCATGCCGTCCTGGACCTGGAGGCCCCACGGCGCGAAGTTCGTCGTGAGCGACGTCAGGACACCGATCTTGATCGGCTCACCGCTGGGCTCCTCGGCGGGTTCTTCGGCCGGTTCCTCGGCGGGTTCGTCGGCGGGTTCGTCGGCGGGTTCGTCGGCCGGTTCCTCGGCGGGTTCCTCCGCCGGTTCGTCGGCTGGTTCTGCAGCGGGTTCCTCGGCGGGCTCGTCGGCCGGCTCGGCGTCGTCGTCGTCGCCGCCGCAGGCCGCGAAGACGAGTGTGCCGGCGGCGAGCACGGCCGCCCAGCGGCGGGTCGGTGATCGGTGCATGGGTCCCCCTGACGAGACGAGTTCGACGCGCATCTCGGGCGCGGCCCACCGGCGGATCGGTGCGACGGCGGTCATTCTACTGTCGCGCTGCGATCTGTCAAGAAAGTGTTGACTGTCCGGGGGGTGGGCCGGTCAGAATGGGCGCCGTGACTCGTTCCGCGCCCATCGATCAGATCGCCGGTCGGCAGAACGGCGCCAAGTCGCTGCTCCTCACCCTGCTCGGCGAGTTCGTGCGCGAACCGGGCGCCGTGTGGACATCCACGGTGATCGACGGGCTGGCGCTCGTCGGCATCACCGAGCGGAACGCTCGTCAGGCGTTGGCGCGTCTCGGCGACCAGGGGCTCGTCGAGGCGGAGAAGCACGGTCGCAAGGCGCGCTGGCACCTCACCGATCGGGGCCGCCGCGTGCTCGACAGCGGCGCCCAGCGGATCTACTCGTTCGGCACCAGCGCCCACGACTGGGACGGCGACTGGCTCGTCGTCATCTGCTCGATCCCCGAGTCGCAACGCGCCACACGACATCAATTCCGCACCCAGCTGACGTTCGAGGGATTCGGCTTCCTGACGCCGACGATCGCGGTCTCGCCGCACCGCGACCGCGAGCCCGCGGCGAATCGGATCCTCGCCTCGCTCGGGCTGGACGGGACCGCCGTCACGCTGGTCGCCGAGACGGGCACGCTGACGTCCGACGAAGCGATCCTGCGCACGGCCTGGGACCTCGCGTCGCTCGCCGACCAGTACCGCGAGTTCGTCGGGGAGTTCGACGCCGACCTCGGCAGCGCTGGCGCCGGAGCGTTCGGGGCGCTCGTCGCGATGGTCGACTCGTGGCGCCGGTTCCCGTTCCTCGACCCGGAGCTGCCGAGCAGCCTGCTGCCGACCGACTGGATCGGTCTCGAGGCGCAGCGCCTGTTCGACCGTCGTCGGAGCGCCTGGCGGGCCCCTGCGGTCGAATGGTTCGAGGCCAGCGAGCAGTCCGAGACGGTGCCCTGATGGCCGTCGGGCCGGGCTGACGTGCGCCCGCTGCGTGTGGTCGTCATGGGTGTTGCCGGCGCCGGCAAGACGACGGTCGGTGAGCGGCTCGCCGCTCGATTCGGCGCCGTCCTCGTGGACGCCGACGACGCCCACCCGCCGGAGCACGTCGCCAAGATGGCCGCCGGGGTCCCGCTGACCGACGACGACCGGTGGCCGTGGCTCGCCCGGTTGCGCGACGAGCTCGCGGCACATGACCGGATCGTCGTCACGTGCTCCGCGCTCAGGCGCGCCTACCGCGATCGGCTGCGCGAGGCCGGCGACGTCCGGTTCGTCCACCTGGTCATCGAGCCGGCCGACGCCGAGCGCCGCCTCGGCGCGCGGCGCGACCACTTCATGGGTCCGGCGATGGTGGCGAGCCAGTTCGCGGTGCTCGAACCGCCCGGGCCCGACGAGCGAGACGTCACGGCCGTGGACGCCGTCGGTCCGCTCGACGAGGTCGTCGCGACGGCGCTCGACGCGGTGGCTGGCTGACGCTCGCTCGTCGCTCAGCGGTCGTGGTCGCCGTGGCGGTACACCGCGGTCACCTCGTCGAGGCGTCGCTCGACCTCCGGATCGAGCGGCTCATCGAGTGCGGCCACGGTGGCCGTCAGTTGCTCGGGACGGCTGGCACCCACGATCGGCGACGTGACGGCGGGCTTGGCGAGCGTCCAGCGCACGGCGAGCGTCGTCATCGGGATACCAGCGTCTTCGGCGACGGCGCGGATCTCCTCGACGCTGGCGAACATCTGGTCCTGCCAGTACCGCTCGGTGTACATGTCGCCGGCTCGGCCGAGCGTGAACCGGCTGCCCTCGGTCGGCGTGCCCGGACGGTGCTTGCCGGTGAGCAACCCGCCGGCGAGCGGGTTGTACGGGATGACCGCGACGTCCTCCTCGAGGCACAGCGGGAACAGCTCGCGCTCGTTCTCGCGGAACAGCAGGTTGTAGCGCGGCTGAACGCTCTCGAACCGGCTGATGCCGTGGAGCTCGCTGCGCCCGATGGCCCGGGCGAGCTGGTACGCCAAGGTGTTCGAGCAGCCGATGTAGCGCACCTTGCCGGCCCGGACCAGGTCGTCCATCGCGTGCAGCGTCTCGTCGATCGGAGTCGCCCGGTCCCAGAAGTGGATCTGGTACAGGTCGACGTAGTCGGTGCCCAGCCGCCGCAACGAGGCGTCGATCGCCCGCATCACGTTCTTGCGGCTGTTGCCGCTGTCCCACGGGTTCGGGCCGGTCGGCGCGAAACACTTCGTGGCGAGGACGACGTCGTCGCGTCGGCCCGTCCGGGCCATCCAGTCGCCGATCAGCTCCTCGGTTCGCCCGATCGTCTCCCGCGGACCGCCGAGGGGATACATGTCGGCGGTGTCCCAGAACGTGATGCCGCGACCGAACGCGGCGTCCATGATCGCGAACGACGTCTCGTCGTCGCACTGGAAGCCGAACGTCATCGTGCCGAGGCACAGACGCGACACCCGGAGGCCCGTGCGGCCGAATCTCACGTGATCCATGCCGCACGGTACCTCCGGGGCCGTCCCCCTCCGGCAGCCCGGTCGGGCGGAGCCCGTCAGACGACGTCGATCGTCCGATCGATCAGGTCGACGAGGTCGTCGACGTCGCGGTCGTTCAGGTCGCGGGCGAGGCGCGCCGCCTCCTCGAACAGCTCGGCGAGGTCCTCGAACCCCAGATGGGCGTGCGGGTTCTCCCGCATGATCTCGGCGAACACGGCGACCACGACGGCGAGCTGGTAGTCGGAGCGGGTGTCCTCCCATCTTGCTTCGATGTCGCGCAGGTCGATGTCGTCGTCGATCTCGATCACGTCACCGTCGTCGGGGTTCTCCCAACGCAGGAACACCTCACCGACGTCACCTCGGTCGTCGAGGTCGACGCCGCGGGCCAGCTCGATCTCGTAGATCGCCGTCACCTGGTGGCCGGCTCCGAGCTCGCCGGCGTCGACGTCGTCGTCGCGGAAGTCCCGGTCGAGCACGCCGCGGTTCTCGAAGCCGATCAGCCGGTACGCCTCGACGATCTCGGGATCGAACTCGACCTGGATCTTGGCGTCCTTGGCGATCGTGAGGAGCGTCGACGTGAGCTCGTCCTGGAACAGCCGCTCGGCCTCGTCCTCGGTGTCGATGTAGGCGTAGAAGCCGTCGCCCTGGTCGGCGAGCTGCTCCATCGTGGCGTCGTTGAAGTTGCCCATTCCGAAGCCGACGGTCACGAGGTGGATGCCGTCGTCGGCGTCCGCGCGGATCATCCGTGCCAGGGCGTCGGGGTCGGTGACACCGACGTTGGCGACGCCGTCGGAGGCGAGGATGACCCGGTTGATGCCGTCGTGACGGAACGTCTCGCGTGCGAGGCGATAGCCCTCGCGCAGGCCGGCTTCGAGATTGGTCGAGCCACCCGGGCGGAGGCGGTCGATCGCATCGAGGATCTCGTCACGGTCGCTCGTCGGTTCGAGCACGATGCCGGAGCGGTCGTCGTAGGTGACGATCGCCACGGTGTCGTCGTCGTCGAGTTCGTCGACGAGGATCGACAGCGACTCCTTGACGAGACCGAGGCGGTCGTCGCGATCCATCGAACCCGACGTGTCGACGACGAAGGTCAGCGCCGCGGGCCCGCGATCGCGATCCTCGACGATCTCGCCCTGCACCCCGATCCGCACGAGGAAGTTGTCGTCGTCGAACGGCGACGGGCCGCCGTCGATCGTGAGGTCGAGACCGCGGCGCGGGGCGCGGTAGTCGTACGTGAAGGCGTTGATCCACTCCTCGGGGCGGACCGACTCGGGGGGCGGCACGACACCCTCGTCGAGCCACCGCCGCGCCACCGAGTACGAACCGGTGTCGACGTCGAGGGCGAACGTCGACAGCGGGTCGACGCTGGTCTGGACGAAGTCGCGGTACCCGTAGTCCTCGAACGTGTTGTCGTCGAGCCGGGCGTCGGCGTCCCGTAGCGAGGGTGGCTCGGCGCCGAACAGGCCACCCTCGGCGTCGGCGACCTCGGCGGCGACCGCCGGCTCGGCGGCCGCCCGATCCGCCGGTTCGTCAGCCGGTTCCTCCGCGGGCTCGCCGGCGAACGACTCGTCAGCGTCGGCGGGTTCGTCGGCCGGTTCGTCGGCGGGTTCCGCGGCGAGCTCCTCCCCGAGCTCGTCGATCGCCGAGTCGTCGGCGCTGTCGCCGTCCGGCCCGGCCCGGTCACCGTCGCCGGAGCACCCGCCGAGGATCAATCCGATCGCCGCCAGGGCGGCCGCTGTCGTGTTCACGTTGCTGCGCATCATGAAGGTCTGACGTCCTCCTCGCCGCCGACGGTTCCTGGAACGCGCGTGACGATTCGGTGACGCGGTCCGCCGGCTCGCCCGGCGGCTCTGCTACACCCGGCGGGTGCCCGTGCTGTTCGCCCTGGCTTCTGCCGTCGTGTACGGCGTGTCCGACTACGTCGGGGGGCGCACGAGTCGGCGCTGGTCGCCGTGGACGGTCGCACTGCTCGCCGAGTTGGCTGCCACGCCGCTGATCGTCGTGCTGGTGCTCTCGATCCAGCGCGAGGAGATCGTCCGAGCGGCGGTCGTGTGGGGACCCGTCGCCGGCGCTGCCGGCGGCCTCGGGGTGATGGCGCTCTACGCCGCGCTCGCGGGTGGCAACATGACGGTGGTCGCACCGATCACCGGTGTCGTCTCGGCGGCCCTCCCGGTGGTCGTGGGCATCGCATCCGGTGAGCGCCCGGACCCGGTCGTGTTCGTCGGGATCGTGGGCGCGATCGCGGCCGTTGCGCTGATCGGCGGCGCGATCGAGGCGCGCCACACCCGAGTCGGTGGGCGGGTCGTGGCGTTGGCGGTCGCGGCGGGTGTCGGGTTCGGCGTGCTGTTCGTCGCCTACGACCGGGCCGGCGAGGACGCCGGGTTGTGGCCGCTGCTGACGGCGCGATTCGGCGCCGTCCCGATGCTGGTCGTCGCCTTCCTGCTCGCCCGGCGCGGCGGACAACCGTCGGCGGTCACGCGCGCGGTCGTCGCGCCGTGCCTCGCGATCGGGATCCTCGTCGCGATCGCCAACGGCTGCTACCTCTGGGCGACCCACGACGGGCTGCTCTCCGTCGTCGCCGTCGTCGTGTCGCTGTACCCGGCGAGCACGATCGCGCTCGCGGCGGCCCTCGACGGCGAGCGGCCGACCCGATCGCAGCTCGCCGGGATGGTCGTGGCTGTCGGTGCGCTGGTCGCGATCAGCGCTGCGAGTTGACCCGTTGACGGATCGCCTCGGCGACCGCGGCCGCACCGGCTTCACCGATGAGCACGTCGTAGTGGTTGGTGCCCGCGATCGTGCGCCAGTCGTGGTTCGGCAGCCGCTCCATCCAGGCGGCCTCGATGAGGGAGGGTGGCGCCGCCATCAGACCGGTCTCGGCGCGAATGATGGTCGCAGGTTCCGCCCTCCGCTCGAGCAGCGACCTGATCTCCTCGTCGATCAGGAGCTCGGCGCCGTCGTGGCGGACGGCCTCCTCGCTGACCGCGCTGCGGAACCCGCCCTCGCACGGGACGAGGTCGGAGAGCACGTACCGCTCGATGTCCGGGGTGAGCCCGCCGGCGAACGCGGGGTGGTCGGCCCACATCGTCTCGTACTGCACACGGTCGATCCAGACGCGCTGGAGGCGCTCGATGGCCGGGCCCATCATCCGCTCGAGCGCCGTCTGGGGGTCGACGTCGTCGGGTACCGGCAGGGGCACGCCGCCGTCGACGAGGACGAGGTCGGACACCGCCGACGGGTGCCGCTCGGCGCACGCGAGTGCGACGTATGCCCCCATCGAGTGCCCGGCGACGACGGCCGGCGCGGCGTTGAGCTGGCGGATGACGGCTGCGACGTCGTCGGCGTGACGGCGGATGCCGTATGGCCGGGGGACCTGGCTGCTGGTGCCCCGGCCGCGCATGTCGATCGCCACGAGGCTGATGTCGCCGGCGAGGTGGCGGGCGACCACGGCCCAACTCCACGCGTTGGCGGTGATGCCGTGCAGGCCGAAGGCCGTCGGCGCGCCCGGCCGGCCGCTCCACCGCACGACGCCGATCCGGACGCCGTCGACCTCGACGCCCACCGTCTCGCCCGCCGAGGAGCTCACCGTGCGGCGCCTCCTGCCTCATCGGGCGTGCCGACGATCGCCTCCGACTCGCGCGCGGCGGCGGCGAAGATGCCCTTGCTCATCAGCGAGCGCTCGCTCTTGCGACGCCGACGGTAGATCTCGGCGCGTGGGCCGTGGACGGCCGGGTCGTCCGGTGCGGCCCAACCGGCGAGGTCGACGAGGTGGCAGGCGAGCCGGAAGTTGCCGGCCTCGGCCTCGGTGTAGGCGCGGGCCACCAGGGCACCGGTGCCGCCCGTCAGCTCGGCGATCGCGGCGCCGAGGTCGGCGTCGCGTGCCGGCTTGAGGCGGCTGGCGGCGCCGTCCCACCAACCGCCGAACTGTCGCCACACATTGCGGACGACGAACTCGGGCTCGTCGTAGAGCGGGCGCAGGTACGGCCGATCGAGGATCGCGTCGGGCACGACGACCGTGTGGACGATCTCGTCGAGCGTCGCGCCGTCGTTCATCATGGCGAGCACGTCGTCGACGAGCTGCTCGAGGGTGACCGCGATCGTGGTGAGCACCTCGGTGATGCGGTCGACCCCGGCGATCGGCAGGCCGTGGGCGGGCACGATCAGCTCGGGACGCAGGGCCGCCATCCGGTGCATCGCCGCCGCCCAGTCGACCGGGTAGCGCTGCACCTTCTGGGGGTTGCCGGCGTTGGGGAAGTTCCAGATGAGGAAGTCGCCGGCCATGATCGTGCGGCGGTCGGGCAACCAGGCCCACAGGTGGTCGTCGGTCTCGCCGCGGGCGTGGTGCAGCTCGATCGTCTCGCCACCCACGGTGGCCGTGTGCCGGTCGCCGACCTCGAGCGTCGGCCGCAGCGCGCCCTTGGGCAGGAAGCGCCGCCATCCCGCCAACGACTCGTCGAGGTTGTCGACGATCATCCCGAGGTCTTGGCGGATGCCGCCGAACTGGCGGCTGTTGATCTGGATGTTCCAGTCGTTCGTGCGCTCGTAGCGGTCGAAGCGCGGCGCAACGTTCTCGTGCCCGATCACGGTCATCTGGCCCCAGCGCTCGGCGAACGCAGGGCTCCCGCCGACGTGGTCGACGTGGCCGTGGGTGTACACGAGGTGGGTCATCGGATCGGAGCACCACGCGGCGATCGCGGCGGCGACGTCCGCTCCCGACTTCCTGCCCGACGCGTCGAACGCGACGAGGCCATCGTCGGTGGCGAGCACGACGGAATGGCTGAAGCTCTCGACGATCGCCAGGCCGTCGCCGAGCTCGCTGAGCTCCTCGGTGACGCGGTTGACAGGCTCGTGTGCCACGCCGGAATCGATGATGCGCGAGGACAGTTCGATCAGGTCGGCCACACGCGGAACCTACTCCTCGGCGCTCGGTCGGGGCAGGTCGAAGCGTCGGCGTCGCGTCCGCGGTCGGCTCAGCGGGGTTCGCGGGGCAGGCCGAGGACGCGCTCGCCGAGGATGTTGCGCATGATGTTCGACGTGCCGCCCATGATCGTGTAGCCGGGCGCGTACAGCAGGCCGTGCACCACGTCGCTCCACACCGTCGCCTCGGCGCCGAACGTGCGGGCGACGAACTCGGCGACCCGCCACTCGTGCTCCGTGCAGAAGCACTTGGTGGCTGCCGAGAAGCCCTTCGGCGCCTGACCGAGCACCTCGCGGGTGACGAGGATGCGACCGATGCGGTAGCCGGTCTCGAGCGCCGCGACCTCCTGGCGGACCCGAGGATCGGACGTGTCGGCCCGCGCCAGCGCCAGCTCGAACAGCGCCTGGTTCGACACGAGCCGGTCGATGCCGCCGCGCTCGTGCTCGAGCTGGCGCATCGTCTGCTTGAACGCGTTGCCCTCGATGCCGACGAGGTGGTCGACCGCCACCCGCACATCGGTGAAGAAGATCTCGCAGAAGTGCTGGTTCGTCGTCATGTCCTTGATCGGGCGGACCTCGATCCCCGGCGTCGACATCGGGACGACGATCTCGCTGATGCCCTGGTGCGGGGGTCCGTCGGTCGACGTCCGACAGATCAGGTAGCAGTAGTCGGCGACGGCGCCGAAGCTCGTCCAGATCTTCTGCCCGTTGATCACGAACTCGTCGCCGTCACGGCGGGCCGACGTCGACAGGTTGGCGAGATCGCTCCCCGCGTCGGGCTCGGACATCCCGATGCACCAGGTGTCGTCGCCCGACAGGATCCCGGGCAGGAACGCCTCCTGCTGGTCGGGCCGGCCGTAGGAGATCAGCGACGGGCCCATCTGGCGGTCGGCGAACCACATGGCGGCGATCGGCGCGCCGGCGGCGATCAATTCCTCGCCGATGATCAGGCGGTCGACGGCCGGACGCCCGCCGCCACCGAACTCGACCGGCCACGTCAGGCCGATCCAGCCACGGCGACCGAGCTCCTGCGCGAACTCCTTCGAGTAGCCGTTGATCCAGGAGTCGTTGTGGCGTCCGAAGCGCGCGACGGCCTCGAGGGCGAGGGCGCGTGCCTCGGCACGCAAGGCCGTCTGGGAGGGTGTCCACGTGAAGTCCACGCCGGCATCGTACGAGCGGGCGGGACGGACGTCACGCCCGCGGTGTGATCACTGAACGTGGTCAGAATGGGCCGTCTGGTGGCATTTCCGTGGCCGAGCCGGTCGCTTCTTGAGAAGAAAACCTGGAATTTCTTGAATTACCTGCTGACTCGCCGGCTCCGCCTTCCTACTCTGGAGTCATGTCCGTTCGGCCGACACCCCAGCGTGGCGCACTCGTCGCGGCCATCGTCCTGGCGTTCGGGTCGTTCGCCGGCGTCGTGGACGCCGACGCCGAGGCCGACGACGACGAGATCCAGGCCGACCCCGACGACGCGTCCGTCGATGATGCGTCCAGTGACGACCAGGACGCACAAGGTGATGACGCGTCGAGTGGCGATCGGGACGCCAGCGGTGCGAATGGCGCGACGCGTGGTAGCAAGCACACCGGGGGTGGCAACGAACTTGGTGGCGGGGACCCCGGCGGCGACGTCCCCACCGGCGAGGTCGATGGCGTGACGGTGGCGGTCGGGGCCCCTCCCGTCCCGCCCGGTCCGGCCGGCGACGGGGGTCAGCCCGTCACCGAGTCGGCGCCACCGGCCCCGCCGGTCCCGCCGGCGGTCGACGTCCCCACCGGCGAGGTCGACGATGCGGTGGTGGCCGTCGGGGCGCCGCCGGTGCCCGGCCGCCCGCTGGTGGCCGTCGGCGCACCGCCGGTGCCGCCCAAGCGTCCGGCGCCGCCCGTCGTGCGCCCGGTGACCTCCGACGCGCCGGCGGTCGACGTCGCACGCGTCGACGTGGCAGCGACCGCGGTGGCGGGTGCTGCGGCCACCGTCGACGCCGCGATGGCGCTCGTCTCGTCGCGGCTCTGACCGCTCCCGCTCGACGGGGTGTCGCCGCGCAACGCCGGCGGCGCAGCGCTCAGCGGGCGTCGATCTTGACGTAGTCGCGCTCGGCAGGACCGTCGTACCACTGGCGCGGCCGGGCGATGCGCTGGTCCTGGACGAGGAGCTCCTGCCAGTGCGCCAGCCAGCCGACCGTTCGGGGGATCGCGAACAGCACCGTGAACATGTCGATCGGGAAGCCCATCGCCTGGTAGATGAGGCCCGAGTAGAAGTCGACGTTCGGGTAGAGCTGGCGATCGATGAAGTACGTGTCCTTGAGGGCGACGTCCTCCAGCGCGAGCGCGATGTCGAGCAGCGGGTTCTTGCCGGTCACCTCGAACACGTCGTACGCGGTCTGCTTGACGATCTTCGCCCGCGGGTCATAGCTCTTGTAGACGCGATGCCCGAAGCCCATCAGGCGGCCGTCGCCGGCCTTGACCGACTCGATGAACGCCGGAACCGCGTCGATCGAGCCGATCTCGGTCAGCATCCGAACGACCGCCTCGTTGGCCCCGCCGTGGCGCGGGCCGTACAGGGCGGCGGCGGCAGCGGCCGCGCACGAGTACGGATCGGCATGGCTCGACGCGACCACGCGCATCGCCGTGGTGCCGCAGTTCTGCTCGTGATCGGCGTGCAGGATGAACAGGACCTCCATCGCCTTCTCGAGCACCGGATCGACCCGGTAGTCGTCGCCGACCTTCCACATCATGTTGAGGAAGTTCCCGGGATACGAGAGATTGTTGTCGGGGTAGTTGAACGGCAGCCCGACCGAGAATCGGTACGCCATCGCGGCCAGGGTCGGGGTCTTGGCGATCAGGCGCAGGATCTGCTTGTGGCGCGACTGCGGGTCCTCGAGGTCCTTGGCGCCGTCGTAGAACGTGCCGAGCGCAGCGATCGACGAGACGAACATGCCCATCGGGTGGGCGTCGTAGTGGAACCCGTCGACGAACCGCTTGCGCATGTTCTCGTGGATGAACGTGTGGTGCGTGATCTCGTGGGTCCACCTGTCGAGCTGATCCCTGGTCGGCAGCTCACCGTGGAGGAGGAGGTAGGCGACCTCGAGGTAGGTCGACTGCTCCGCGAGCTGGTCGATCGGGTACCCGCGGTACAGAAGCACGCCATTGGCACCGTCGAGGTAGGTGATCTCGGATCGGCAGGCTGCGGTCGAGACGAAGCCGGGGTCGTACATGAACAGCGACGGATCGAGCTCGCGGAGGGCGCCGGCGTCGAAGACGCCACCCTCGATCGGGACCGTCACCGTCTTGCCGGTGCGGTCGTCGGTGATGGTGATGGTGTCGG
>JBFHJC010000024.1:0-26096 GCA_041596155.1 Ilumatobacter sp.
AATCATCGCCGAGGGCCCGCCGGCGTCGATCGGCGAGAACCAGGACGTCGTCGACGCCTATCTCGGGTCCTCGCACGACAGCGCGCTCCAGCTCGACGTCGACGAGTTGGAGCTCGGCGACGCGCACGCCGACGCGATCCCCGACGCCGACGCGATCCCCGACGCCGACGCGATCCCCGACCCGACGGAGGAGCCGACCGATGGCTGAGCCGATGCTGATCGCCGACGAGCTCACGGCCGGGTATCTGCCGGGAGTCGACATCCTGAACGGCTGCTCGCTGACGCTCAACGAGGGCGAGCTCGTCGGCATCATCGGGCCGAACGGCGCCGGCAAGTCGACCCTCGTCAAGGCGATGTTCGGTCTCGTCAACATCCGCCTGGGCACGGTGCGCCTCCGGGGTGAGGAGATCACGAACCTCAAGGCCCACTCGCTCGTGAGCCGCGGCGTCGGGTACGTCCCGCAGAACAACAACGTCTTCCCGGCGCTCACGGTCGAAGAGAACCTCGAGATGGGCACGTTCCTCGAGCCCAAGAAGTTCAACGAGCGGATCGAGCGGGTCGGCGAGATGTTCCCGCGGCTCATCGAGCGGCGCGAGCAGCGCGCCGGCTCGCTGTCGGGCGGCGAGCGTCAGATGCTCGCGATGGGCCGCGCCCTGATGATGGACCCGACCGTGCTGCTGCTCGACGAGCCCTCCGCAGGTCTGTCACCCGCGCTGCAGGACGAGGTCTTCATCCGCTGCCACAAGATCAACCGGGCTGGCATCTCGATCGTGATGGTCGAGCAGAACGCCAGCCGATGCCTCCAGATCTGCCACCGCGGGTACGTGCTCGACCAGGGCCGCAACGCCTACACGGGCACCGGCAAGGAGCTGCTCACCGACCCGAAGGTGATCGAGCTCTACCTCGGCACCCTCGTCAAGACCCACCAGTAGGCGCACCGGGAACGTCGTGGCGGCGTTCCGCCTCGGCGCTCGCTGCCCCAAGGCAGCTCGGCGCTCGTCGCGCGGGACGCGAAAAGAGCCCCCGGGTCTCCCCGGGGGCCCTTCTCAGGTTGTGTTCAGGCTGTCTTGATCAGGTGATCAGATCTGGCCCTGGACCGAGCCGACGACCTCGATGACACCCTCGGCGTTGAACTGGAGGGTGAGGATCGAAGCCACCGACGGCTCACCGGCGTCGATGAACTCGAGCGGACCCGAGACACCGTCGTAGTCGATGTCGGTGCCGGCCTCGAGCAGCTCCTTGCAGTCCGCGAACGTCGTGCACTTCTCGCCGTCCTTGGTGATGCCGTTGATCTCGGCGCCGATGGCGACACCGTCGTCGCTGCCGGCAGCGATCGCCGCGAGGGCGATCACCACGACCGCGTCGTAGGCCTCGGCCGAGTACGAGAAGTCGACGAGATCCGGATCGACGCCGAGCAGGGCGTCACGGAAGTCGGCGAGCTCACCGGCCACGTCGACGCCGGGCAGCGTGCCCTTCATGCCGGCGACCACGGACGGGTCGTCGAACTGCTGGGCGAGGGCGTTGCCCATGTTGCCGTCGGTGCCGTACACCAGCTTGTCGCTGGGGCCGAGGCCGGCCTCGATGAGGCCACCGAGGATCTGTGCCGTCTCGTCGAAGCCGATGATGACGATGGCGTCGGGATCGGAGGCCCCGACCGCGGCGATCTCGGCGTCGAAGTTCTCGGCCTGCGGATCGTACGTCTCGGTCTCGCCGTACACGACGGTGCCACCGGCGGCCACGTAGGGCTCGATGGTGAACTTCTGCAGACCGGTGCCGTACGAGTCGTTCAGCACGAGGAATGCAGCCGTCTCGGCGCCGTCGGCGATCATGATGTCGGCGAGCGCCGCACCCTGGACCACGTCGGACGGCGCGGTCCGGAAGTACAGGCCGTTGTCGTCGTAGGTGGTGAACGCCGGCGAGGTGTTGGCGGGCGAGAAGTGGACCTTGCCGGCCTGGGTGATCTTGTCGATCACGGTCAGCGAGACGCCCGAGCTGGCGGCGCCGACGAACGCGTCGACGTCCTCTGCGAGGAGGCGGTCGACGGTCGCGTTCGCGACCTCACCGTTGTCACCCGAGTCGCCGGGCAGCCAGACGACGTCCTGACCGAGCACGCCACCAGCGGCGTTGATGTCCTGGATGGCCAGCTCGACACCCGCGAACTCCGGGGGTCCGAGGAAGGCGAGGTTGCCGGTCTCGGGCAGGATGCCACCGATCTTCAGCACGCCGTCACCGCCGGCGGCGGGCTCTTCGGCGGGCTCTTCGGCCGGCTCTTCGGCGGGCTCTTCGGCGGGCTCTTCGGCGGGCTCTTCGGCCGGCTCCTCAGCCGGCTCCTCCGCGGGCTCCTCGGCCGGCTCCTCGGCGGGCTCTTCGGCCGGCTCGGCGACCGGCTCCTCGTCGTCGTCACCGCATGCTGCGGCGACCAGCGACAGACCCACGATGAGAGCGCCGACGCGACGCACACGTGATTTCTGCATGTTTGGTTCTCCCCCTGTTGTGACTGGGGCGGGATTGCCCCATCAATCTGGGTTCGCGAAGCGTAGGTGGAATCGATGGTCCGGGACAACCACCCCCGTGAAGCTTGGATACCGTCGTCGTTCGTGCGACGACGCGCGCGGGGAGTGCACGGGTCGCCCCTGGCCCGACTGGGCCTGCCAGAGGGGGCGTCGGCGGCCGAGATCGTCGCCGCGCGCCGCCGGCTCGCCAAGCGATGGCATCCGGACGCCGGCGGCGACGCGGCGCGGATGCAGGACGTGAACGACGCCGCCGCGGCTGCCTTGCGCGATCTCGCCTCAGGTCCGCGCGCGGCGGATGATCACGGCGCGCCCGATGCGGTCCGGCGCGCCGCACCGGGCGGTCCCGTGCGCGTCGACCACCCGTCGTTCACCGTCGAAGCGCTGCCGGCGGCCACGTTCGAAGGCTTGCTGATCGTCGCGACCTGGCTCGGCGACGTGATCGACGACGACCCGCCATACCTGCTCGACGTCGCGCTCGGCGACCCCATCCGCGGCTGGTGCCGTCTCGACGTCGTACCCGACGCCGGTGCGAGCACGGTGAGCCTGCTGGTCGGTGCGGAACCGGGCGGCGTCGTGCCCGACCTCGATGCGGTGCGCGACGCCTGGGTCGACGGGCTCAACCGGCTGGACTGGACGGACCCGCCGTTGCCGCAGCCGCCTTCGTGAGGCGGTCGCGGATGGCGTGACCGAGTCCGGCCGCCGGCGGGAGCACGACGACGAGCGCATCGAGGCGTTCGCGGTCGGCGGAGCGCAGGTCGGCGTAGAGGTGGGTGGCAGCGGCGACGAGATCGTCGGTCCGATCGAGCACCTCGACGCGGCGCCCTTGGGAAGCGAGCCGGTCGCGGAGACCGTCGGCCGCGTGGCGGTCGGCGGCCAGCACGACGGCGCAGTCGGGCGCGTAGTGCGACGCCAACATGCCGCTCGCTCGGCTCGGTCCCGAGGCATCCGCCACGTCGGCAGCGAGGAGTCGTCCGACGTCGTCGGCGGAGATCGCCCCGGCCCGCAGCACCTGCGGCGGGTCGGTCGTTAGGTCGACGATCGTGCTCTCCACGCCCACCGGGCACGGCCCGCCGTCGAGGATCAGATCGCGGTCGGGGTCGAGCCGGCCGGCGAGGTCGTCGGCGACGTGCCCGGCGGTGGTCGGGCTGACCTTGCCGAACAGGTTCGCCGACGGGGCCGCCAACCCACCGCCGTGCGAACGCAGGAGCCGTGACGTCAACGGGTGGCTGGGCACGCGAAGCCCGACGGTGTCGCGCCCGCCGGTGACGATGTCGAGCACACGTGGCCCCCGGCGAAGGAGCATGGTCAGCGGACCCGGCCAGCAAGCCGCGGCCAGCTCGGTGGCGGCGGAGGGGAGCTCGGCGACCCAACCGTGATGGAGTGCCTCCGGCCGGGCGACGTGGACGATCAGCGGGTGGTCGTGCGGGCGTCCCTTGATCTCGAAGATGCGGCGCACCGCGTCGGGCTGCTCGGCGTCGGCAGCGAGGCCGTAGACCGTCTCGGTCGGGACCGCCACCACGCCGCCGGCCCTGATCCGGGCGAGCGCCAGGTCGACGTCGGTGGAGATCACGGTGACGATCAGGCAGGTACGGCGTCGAGGAACTCGAGCGCCGCGTCGATGAAGTCGAACGACTCGGGAGTGGCGAAGTGGTCGGTGCGTCGCAGCGTGGCGAGTCGGGCGTCGGGTAGTGCCGCTACCAGCTGGTCGCCGGGCCCGGCGAAGTCCTGGTCGCCGAGCGCGACGAGCACGGGACAGGTCACGGTCGCGAGCTCCTCTGAGCTGATCGGAGGTGGGTCGCGACGCATGATCGCGGCCAGGGCGACCGGGTCGTTGCCCGGCTGGTGGGCGTACTGGGCGAACAGACGGGCCCGGTTGTCGTCGACCTCGCCGTGACGCTCGATCGCCTCGACGATCCGCCGGCTGGCCTCCTCGTCGCGCTCGAACACGTTGCGGCCGATGCCGGCCAGGACGAGCCGGCGGAAGCGCTCGGGAACGGCGATCGCGGTCCGCAGCAGCGTCAACGCTCCGAGCGAGAACCCGACCGCGTCCACCTCGCCGTCGACGGCGTCGAGCGCCTCGCGCACGCGCCCGGTCAGGTCGGCGTACGCCTCGGGTTCGTGCGGCTTGGGGGCCGTGCCGTGCCCGAGCAGGTCGACGCCGACGACCTCGCGACCGGCGTCGGCCAGCAGGGCGCTGAAGCCGGGGCGCTCCCACGTGGTCGCGAATGACCCGCCCCAGCCGTGGACGAGCAGGACGGGAGGTGAGGTCACACGGTCAGCGTAGGCAGCGGGCCGACGCGAGCGAGTGCTCGTCGTCCCGTGCCAGCCGGGGTGAACGGCCCGTTAGCCTGTGGCGGCCGGTTCCGCAGGAGTTCGACGATGAGAATGCTCCACCCCCATCCCCAACACGACCTCACCTACAACGACGTGTTCATGGTGCCCAGCCTGTCGGCGGTCGGGTCGCGCTTCGGCGTCGACCTCACGACGCCCGACGGCATCGGCACCACGATCCCGCTCGTGGTGGCGAACATGACCGCGATCGCCGGCCGCCGCATGGCCGAGGTCGTCGCCCGTCGCGGCGGGCTGACCGTCTTGCCGCAGGACATCCCGCTCGACGTCATCGAGCAGGTCGTCGGGTGGGTGAAGACCAGACACCCGGTGTTCGAGACGCCGATCACGCTCTCGCCGAGCAACACGGTGGGCGATGCCCTGAGCCTCATCCACAAGCGGGCCCACGGCGCCGTCATCGTCATCGATGCCGACGGACGACCGGTCGGCGTGTTCACCGAGCACGACGCCGTCGGGTTCGACCGCTTCACCCAGCTGCAGAACGTGATGAGCACCGAGCTCGACACCTTGCCTGCCGACGTCACGCCGGAGGCGGCGTTCGACCGGCTGCACGGCTCCCGTCGCACCCTGGCGCCGGTCGTCGACGCCGACGGGCGCCTGCTCGGCCTGCTGACGAGCCGTGGTGCGCTGCGATCGACGATCTACCGTCCGGCGCTCGACGCCGACGGGCGGTTGCTGACGTCGGCGGCGATCGGCATCAACGCAGATCCGGTCGGACGGGCCAAGTCGCTGGCCGCGATCGGCGCGGACGTGCTCGTCGTCGATACCGCGCACGGACATCAATCGCGAGTGCTCGACGTCGTCGCCGAGATCCGCGCGACCTGTCCCCACACCCCGCTCGTCGCCGGCAACGTGGTCACGACCGAGGGCACCCGCCAGATCATCGAGGCAGGGGCCGACATCGTGAAGGTCGGGGTCGGGCCGGGCGCGATGTGCACGACGCGGATGATGACGGGCGTCGGGCGGCCCCAGTTCTCGGCCGTCCTCGAGTGCGCCGACGAGGCCCAGCGCCTCGGCAAGCAGATCTGGGCCGACGGTGGGGTCCGGTTCCCCCGCGACGTCGCGCTGGCCCTGGCAGCCGGCGCCGCCAACGTGATGGTCGGTTCGTGGCTCGCCGGCACGCACGAGTCGGCGGCCGACACCCACCGTGACACCGATGGGCGGCTCTACAAGGAGAGCTTCGGGATGGCGTCGAACCGAGCGGTCAAGAACCGCACTCGCTTGGAGGAGAACCTCGATCGGGCGCGCAAGGAGCTGTTCGAGGAGGGCATCAGCGAGTCGCGGATGTACCTCGACCCCGACCGACCTGGGGTCGAGGACATCATCGACCAGGTCGTCGCCGGCGTCCGCTCGGCGTGCACCTACGCCGGCGCGTCCACGATCCAGGAACTGCACGAACGAGCCGTCGTGGGCATCCAGAGCCACGCCGGCTACGACGAGGGGCGCCCGCTGGGGACCTCGTGGTGAGCGCGGCCGAACCCGTCGTCATCGCGATCGACGGGCCGGCCGGGGCGGGCAAGAGCACGGTCGGGCGGGCACTCGCAGCCCGGCTCGGGCTCGAGTATCTCGACACGGGCGCGATGTACCGGGCGATGACCCTCGCCGCGCTGCGGCGCGGCGTCGCCGAGGGCGACCTCGCCGGGATCGCCGCGATGGCGCCGACGGTGCTGATCGAGATCGCGGACGGTCGGGTCGTCGTCGACGGGGAGGAGGCGACGGCCGAGATCCGTAGTCGGGAGGTGACCGAGGCAGTCTCTCAGGTCTCCGCCAACCCGGCGGTGCGCGAGGTGCTCGTCGGCCAGCAGCGATCGTGGGTCGCCGATCGCGGTGGCGGCGTGGTCGAGGGTCGCGACATCGGGTCGGTGGTGTTCCCGGACGCACGGCTCAAGCTGTACGTGACCGCGTCGCCACGCGTGCGCGCCGAGCGGCGGGTGCGCGAGATGGGCGGCGACGTCGACGAGGTCGAAGCGTCGATCGTCAAGCGTGATCGCTACGACTCGTCGCGCGCCCACAGCCCCCTCACCGAGGCGCAGGACGCGATCGTCGTCGACACGACCGGCATGACGATCGACGAGGTCGTCGACCACATCATGGAGATGCTGCGATGAACGAGCCCGCGGGCGCATCCGACACAGCGGCCGCCAGGCCGACCATCTCGAGCACGACCACGATCGCCAAGCCCGAGACGTTCCTCGCCGGCACCGGGCTCGCGAGCCGGGTCTTCTATCGCGTCGCGTGGCTGCTCGTCGTCCCTCCGTTCCGGCTCTACACGCGGCTCACGGTCAACGGCCGCGAGCACCTCCCCAAACACGGCGCCTACGTCCTGGCGCCGACGCACCGCTCCTACCTCGACACCCCGTTCGCCGGGTGCGTCCGCTGGAAGCGGATGCGGTACATGGGCAAGCACACGATGTGGAAGAACCGGGTGTGGGGGTGGATCTTCTCCGCCCTCGGTGCGTTCCCCGTGCAACGGGGCAGCGCCGACCGCGAGGCGCTGCGCCGCTCGGTCGAGGTCCTGCAGATGGGCGAGCCGCTCGTGCTGTTCCCCGAGGGCGAGCGCAAGTCCGGTCCGGTCGTCCAACCGCTGTTCGAAGGGGCGGTGTACATCGCCATCAAGGCCGGGGTGCCGATCGTCCCGGTCGGCATCGGTGGGAGCGAACGGGTCATGCCCAAGGGCGCCAAGTTCCTGTACCCCCGCAAGGTCCACGTGGAGATCGGCCCGCCGATCCCGCCACCGGTCGTCGCCGAGGGCGCGCGGGTGCCGCGAACGACCTATCACGAGTACTCCGAGCGGCTCCACGCCGAGCTGCAGCGCCTCTTCGACACGGCGATGGAACGGGTGCCCTGGGACTACCCATGACGGTGCTCCGCTTGCCGGCCTGAGCTAGCGGCTCAGCGCGGACCTGAGGGCGGCGGCGAGGTGGAGGGGGTCGTCGGCGCCGCAGAGCTCGCGGGCGGAGTGCATCGACAGCTGGGGTACGCCGACGTCGACGGTCTCGATGCCGAGGCGGGTGGCGGTGATCGGCCCGATCGTCGACCCGCATGGCATGTTGTTGCGCGACACGAACACCTGGTGCGGCACACCGGCGTGGTCGCACGCGGACCGGAACAGCGCGGCGGTCGCCGACGAGGTGGCGTACCGCTGGTTGCTGTTGACCTTGATCGCCGGGCCGTCGTTGACGACCGGCCGGTGACCGGGATCGTGTCGCTCGGGGTAGTTCGGATGCACGGCGTGGGCGTTGTCGGCCGAGATGCACCACGACGTGGCGAGGGCCCGGAGCAGGTCGTCCCGATCGCCGCCGCGTGCGCTCACGTGCCGCTCGAGGACCCGTTCGAGCAGTGGTCCGGCGGCACCCGTGGTCGACGCGGAACCGACCTCCTCGTGGTCGTTCAGGACGATCATCGCGGTGGCGCCGTCGGGTTCGGCGGCCATCAGCGCGTCGAGCGCGGCCCAGCACGAAACCAGGTTGTCGAGCCGACCGCTGGCGAGCAGTGAGCGGTCGGCGCCGATCACGGCAGCCGGCTGGGTGTCGAAGAGGCAGAGCTCCCAGAACAGGGGCCGGTCACAGCCGGCCTCGGCGGCGATCCAGTCCGCGAAGTCGGTCTCGGTGCCTGCCCCGACGCCCCAGACCGGCTGAAGATGTTGCTGGGGATCGAGGACCAAGCCTTCGCCGTTCACGTTGCGGTCGAGGTGGACGGCGAGCTGGGGCACGCGCGCGATCGGGGTGGCGACGTGCACGAGGACGTCGTCGTCGGCAGTCGTGAGCCGGCCGGCCACGCCGAGGTCGCGGTCGAGCCACGAGTTGTTGAGGATGCCGCCATAGACCTCGACGTTGAGCTGGCGCCACCCCTCGACGACGCGATCGGGTCGCGGTTTGACGCGCAGGCAAGGCGAGTCGGTGTGCGCGCCGACGAGGTGGAACGGAGCGTGGGCCGGCGCGTCGACGGCGGTTCGCCACGCCACGATGCCGCCGCCGCGTCGAACGAAGCCCGCGGCCGGGAGCTCGTTCCAGTCGCCGGCCTCGCCGAGCTCGACGAAGCCGGTATCGGTGAGGGCCGACGCGGCACCCGCCGCGGCGTGGAACGGCGACGGCGACGCGTCGAGGTACGAGCGGAGGTGGTCGAGGTTCGTCATGTCAGCTCTGGAACAGTCCGATCGGGAGGCCGCTGCCGCGGAGGTGGGCGGTCTCGTTGACGGTGATCACCGACCGCACGCCGCGGCTGGACGCTGCCACCCGGTGGATCGACGTGTAGTTGGGGTAGAAGAAGCCGGGTGGCTCGAGCGGCAGGCCGAGGACACCGGCGAGGTACATGTTGATCACGCCACCGTGGCACACGACGGCGACGCGGTCACCTCGGTGCACCGAAACGATCCGCTCGAGCGCACCGTTCACCCGCGCCGCGAAGTCGTCGGGATCTGCGAGGTCGGTGCCGGCGAGCAGCTCGTGGAACCGCGGGTCGCCGGCTGCCTTCAGCTCCTCGATCGGGATGTACTCGGTGGCGTTCCGGTCGTACTCGGCGAGGTCGTCATCGACGATCGGCTCCAGGCCAGTGCGGTCGGCGAGCGGGGCGGCCGTCTCGCGGGCGCGACGCAGCGGACTGGTGTAGATCGCGTCGATGTGCTCGGTCGCGAGGTAGTCGGCGAGCAGGCGCGCCTGGGCGTGGCCGTCGTCGGCGAGCTCCGGGTCGGCGGGGCCGTCGGTGAGCTCGCGTCGGACCGGAAGTGCGTGGCGGACGAGAATCAGCTCCACGATCGACTAGATAAGCAGGGATGCCGAGGCGAACGAAGATCGTGGCCACGCTCGGACCGGCGACGAACGATGTCGCCGCGCTCGAGGAACTGATCCGGGCGGGTGCCGACGTGGTCCGCCTCAACCTCAGTCACGGCGACCTCGCCGAGCATCTCGGGCGCCTCGAACGCGTGCGGACCGCCGCCGACGCAGCCGGCCGTCCGGTGGCCGTGCTCGCCGACCTGCCCGGTCCGAAGATCCGGGCGGGCGCCTTCCCCGACGCGGGGGTGTACCTGGCGCCCTCGTCGACGGTGCGCCTGCGCGTCGGCGACCAGCCGAGCGACGCCGACCTGATCCACGTCGACCACCCGGCGCTGCTCGACGACCTGCGAGACGGCGACCGCATCGTGCTCGGCGACGGGGCGATCACGATCCGGATCACGTCGATCGACGGCGACGAGGCGACGGGAGTCGTCGAGACCGGCGCGAGCACACGCGGCTGCCCCGGCGTGCACCTGCCGTCGGAGCGAACCCATCTGCGGTCACCGACCGAGCAGGACCTCGCGCTCGCGGACCAGGTCGCCGCCGCCGGCGTCGAGTTCATCGCCGTCTCCTTCGTACGGCGCGGCGCAGACATGCGCGCCGTCCGCGAGGTCGTCGGCGATCGGGCGGAGCTGGTGGCCAAGATCGAGACGAGTGCCGCGATCGAGCACCTGGACGAGTTCCTCGATGCGTCCGACGCGATCATGGTGGCGCGGGGCGACCTCGGCATCGACTGCCCGCTCGAGGACCTTCCCCATCTCCAGAAGTCCGTCGTTCGCCGTTGCGTCGAGTACGGGATCCCCGTGATCACCGCGACCCAGATGCTCGAGTCGATGGTCTCGGCACCCTCCCCGACGCGAGCGGAGGTCACCGACGTCGCCAACGCCGTGTTCGACGGCACCGACGCCGTGATGCTGTCCGGTGAGACCGCGATCGGGCACGATCCGGCGCTCGTCGTGACCACGATGGCGACGATCGCCGAGCGAGCCGAGGTGGAGGCGGCCTACCGGCAGTGGGCGGCCCGACTCGGTCGCATCCAGCGCCAGCGCTGGGACTCGGCCGCCGACCGGATCACAGCGGCGCTCACTCACGCCGCGTCGGAGGCGGCCGTCGACGTCGGGGCGGCAGCGATCCTCTGCTGCACCGGAAGCGGCCGTACCGCCAAGGCGATGGCCCGCTTCCGTCCCGAGGCGCGCCTGATCGCGCTGTCGCCCGACGATCACACGGTCCGCAAGCTGACGCTGTCGTGGGGCGTCGACCCGGTCGCCGTCGACCTCTACGACACGACCGACGAGATGGTGTGGTACGCCGTCGAGCGCGCCGTGCAGCTCGGCCGGATCGAGATCGGTGACACGGTCGTCGTGCTCGCCGGGTCACCCTCTCGCTTGGCGACGACCGCCGCCGATGTGCTGCGCATCGTGCAGGTCCGGTGAGCGACCGCTCGCATCCGCCGGGGCGGGTCTGGCGCACGATCACCGGGCCGGCCGGTGAGGCGCACGTCGTGCTGGTGCACGGGTCGCTCGATCGGTCGGCCGGGCTCCTACGGCTCAGCCGGCGACTCGACGAACGATGCCGGGTCACTCGCTACGACCGGCGCGGGTACGGCCGATCGATCGATCTCGCCGGCCCGTTCGACATCGACGCACACGTCGCCGACCTCGTCGAGATCGTCGGTGGCGATCCGGGCCGGCCGTGCGTCGTCGTCGGACACAGCTACGGCGGCAACGTGGCCCTGGCGGCCGCCGATCGGTACCCCGACCTCGTCGACGGCGTCGTGACGTACGAGTCGCCGATGTCGTGGGAGTCGTGGTGGCCACGAGATTCGGCGGGCGGCAACGCGATGGCGTGGCGCGACGACCCGGAGGAGGCGGCCGAGCGGTTCATGCGACGTCTGATCGGCGACGCCCGCTGGGAGCGTCTGCCGCCGTCGACGCGCGCATCGCGGCGCGCCGAGGGCCCGGCGATGGTCGGCGAGCTGGCGGACCTGCGTCAGCGCCGTCCCTGGGACGCGGACCGGATCACCCAACCGGTGCTGGCCCTCTTCGGGGAGCATGGCGCCGCCCATCACCGCGAAGCGATGGCCGAGCTGGGTTCCCGGCTCCGGGACGTCGCCGTCCGCGAGGTCGCCGGGGCTCGCCACTTCGGTCCGAACACCCACGCCGACGTCGTCGCCGAGCAGGTGCTCGCACACCTCGACCGCGTCCGGCTCGCCGGTCAACCGTCCTGATCGCCGCCGGCGGTCGACACCTGGACGTCGCGTCCGAGAAACGAGCACGTCGTCTCGACGCGGAGGCTGCGCGAGGCGGCGACCTCGGCGCGCACCTTGTCGGCGCACGAGTCGAGCGACGAGCGCTGCGTCCAGATCAGCAGGGCGAGCAAGAGCATGATCACCGCCACGGCCGCCTTCTGGGCGATCGTCTGCAGGAGCCACATCGCTCCGACGGCGCCGGCGAGGAACACGACCACGATGAGGACGGCGATCGTCTTCGCTTCGCCGAGCGTCAGGGCGACCGTCGTGGCGGGCATGGGCGCACCCTAGGTCGACCGGCGTGGAAGCCGACGCAGCGGCGGCCCCTATGGTGGTGAGATGGCCGAGCAACCGATCACGATGTCGAGTGGCCTTCCGTCGACGGCGTTGCCGGAGACCGACGCTGCGGTCCGCCACGCACTCGTACAAGCGCTGTCGAGCGACGATCGACGCGCCGCCGTCGCCGAGGTCGTCGCCGGTCACCCGCGTTGCCTCGACGGGTGGGCGGCCCTCGGTGATCTCGGACGCGATCCGATCGAGCGGTATGCCGCGTATCGGGTTGGCTACCACCGCGGTCTCGACGCGCTGCGCGCCAACGGGTGGCGCGGATCCGGCTACGTCCGGTGGTCGGCGCCCGGCAATCGCGGCTTCCTCCGGTGCCTCGTCGGCCTGGCAGCGATGGCCGCCGAGATCGGCGAGACCGACGAAGCGGAACGCTGCAGCCAGTTCCTGGCGCAACTCGACCCGAGCGGTGTCCCCGACGACGTCGCAGCCGCGATGCGGCCGCGCTGAGGGGCACGGAACGGTGCAGCGAGCCGGGTTGGTGCTCACCGGGGGACAGAGCACCCGCATGGGCGCCGACAAGGCGACGCTCTTCGTCGGCGGTCGCCCGATGGCGGTGCGCGTCTCGGACGCGCTGTGGGAGGCGGGCTGTCATCCCGTGATCTGCCAGGGCGGCGACGCGGCGGCGTTGCGGGCGTTCGGCCTCGACGCGCGACCCGACAGCGTGACCGGGGCGGGTCCGGCGGTGGCGATCCGGGACGGCCTCCGTGCCATCGCCGGCGACGCGGTCGTCGCGGCATGCGACCTCGTCGATCTCGACGGTGCGAGCGTTCGTCGCCTGATCGGCGCGATCGGCGGCCACGACGTCGCGGTGGCGGCCGCCGGCGGGCGCCGCCACCTGTTGGCGTTCATCCGGGCCCGCGCCGCGTCCGCCATCGAGTCCGGCATCGAGAAGGGTGTGACCTCCTATCTCGACCTGCTCGATCGGCTCGATGCCGTCGACGTCGACGTCGACCCGTCGGCCGTCCGCAACGTCAACCGACCCGACGACCTCGAGCCGTCGGACGACGGTCGCTGAACTCGCACCGCCGGGGCCGGTTCGGCGGCCGATAGCCTCGGCCCGACCATGGCCATCGAGGAGATCACCGTGGGCGAGCTCGCCGAGCGGCTGGCCGCCGGCGCCCGCCTGATCGACGTACGCGAGCCGTCGGAGTTCGACGAGGCGCGCGTGCCCGGTGCCGCACTGGTGCCGCTGGGCACGGTGCCCGGTCGGCTCGACGCATTCGACGGCGACGACGCGCCGCTGCTCATCTGCCGATCGGGCGCGCGGAGCCTGCAGGCGTGCGAGTTCCTCGCCGACCGTGGCATCGCCGCCGTCAACGTGGCCGGGGGCACGCTCGCCTGGATCGCGTCCGGTCGTGAGGTCGCGACCGGCCCGGCGTGAGCACCGAGCACGCTCACCGCTGGGTCGACGACGCCGACGAGCTCGAGTCGATCATCGACGAGCTCGTCGCCATCGAGCGGTACGCCATCGACACCGAGTTCCACCGGGAGCGCACGTACTTCCCCGCGTTGGCGCTCGTGCAGCTCGCCTGGGACGACGAGCTCGTGCTCGTCGACCCGCTGGCGGTCGATCCGGCGGCGTTCGGGCGAATGTTCGAGAGCGACAGCGAGGCGGTCTTCCACGCCGCCCAGCAGGATCTGGACGTCCTGGCCCACGCCGTCGGTGCGGTGCCGCGCCGCTTCTTCGACACCCAGATCGCAGCCGGTTTCGTCGGATACGGGACACCATCGCTCGTCGCCCTCCTGAACGGTGAGCTCGGCGTCAGCCCGCCGAAGGGCGATCGCCTGACCGATTGGCTGCGTCGGCCGCTCACCCCCGCCCAGCGGAACTATGCGGCGTCCGACGTCGCGTACCTGCTCGACCTGCAGGAGCGCCTTGTGGTCAAGCTCGCCGAGCTCGGGCGGCTCGGATGGGTGCACGAGGCGGGAGACGAGCTGGCGTCGCGTCCGACCGGCGGCATCGACCCCGAGAACGCCTGGACTCGGCTGAAGGACGTGCGCGGTCTGCGACCCCGGCCGCGCGCCGTCGCGCAGGCCATCGCCGCCTGGCGCGAGCGCACTGCGATGGCGCGCAACGTCCCGGTGCGCCAAGTGCTGCCCGACCTGGCAGTGCTCGGCATCGCCCAACGTCAGCCGTCCAACGTGAAGGAGCTGGCACAGGCTCGCGGGGTCGACGACCGGTTCACCCGCGGCAAGATCGCCGAGCAGCTCCTCGAGGCGGTACGGATCGGCATGAAGGCCGAGCCGCCTCCGAGTCGTCCGAGCGGCGACGACCTCGAGCGCGACCTGCGCCCCGCGGTGACGCTCATCTCCGCCTGGGTGAGCCAGGTCGCGAAGAGCGCCAGGATCGACACGTCGATCGTGGCGACCAGAGCCGACATCGTGGCATTGCTGGTCGGCGACCCCGACGCCCGGCTCGCTCACGGTTGGCGGTGCGAGCTCCTCGGTGAGGGCATCGAGCACCTGCTCGCCGGGCGGGCGGCGATCACCTTCGAGCGGGGAAGTGGCTTGCGGTTGGTCGAGCTCGAGCAGCCTCGTTAGGGCTCCGGCTCCAGTGACGTCGCCCGGCCGGCCGCCCGACGCGACTCACATTCGGCCGATCGCGCCGCGCAGCCGGCGCCACAGGGCGTCGAAGGCGACGATCGGATCGGTGGCCCGGCTCGCGTACTCGTGGATGGGGCGACGCTCGCCGAGCGCCTGGTTGAGGATGACGCGTTGGGGGACCGGTGGGCGCCAGACCGTCGAGCGGCCGACGATGCGGCCGAGCTCGTCGAGCCGGCGTTCGGCCTCCCGGGACAGCGACGGGACGCGATTGACCACGACTCCGGCCAGCTCGAGCTGGGGATTCGAGGCGTCCCAGACCTCGTCGACGAGGTCGGCGACCCCGCCGATGCCGCGCAAACCCAGCGCCGACGGCTCGACCACGATCAGCGCGTGACGTGCCGCGGTGAGTGCATTGCGGGTGAGGTTGCCGAGCGAGGGCGGGCAGTCGACGAGCACGGCGTCGTACGACGACTCGAGCGACGACAGCGACCGCCGCAGCCGCTTCGCCTTGCCGATCTCGAGCGCCTGGAGCGCCCCGCTGGCGGGGAGCAGATCGACCGCATCCCCCCAGGTGGTGGCCATCACCATCGGTTCGGCGTCGACCCCTTTGGTCGCGATCGCGTCGGCGGTGGACGCCGCGACCTCGTCGGGTTCGATGCCGAGCACCCACGTGGCCGAGGCCTGCGGGTCGAGATCGACGATCAGCACCCGCCGGCCGGCTTGGCGGGCGGCCGAAGCCAGACCGAGCGTCACGGTGGTCTTGCCGACCCCACCCTTCTGGTTCAGGACGGCGACGGTGCGCTGCACGGCGTCATCGTGGCATGCCACACCCAGCCGCCGGCAGTCCACACTCGCTCGTCGCGGTGGTGACGGCGCCGACATGGCCACGCTCCGTGACCGGTCCCGGGCGCTCCGGCCAGGACCGCCCATCGTGGAGAACGACCCGGTAGAGTGCTCAGCAATGTCAATTCTCTAGTCGTGGGAGCCCTGTCGTGAAGAAGGGTCGTCATCGCCGCTTCGAAGAAGCGCGCAAGCTCAAGCAGTCGGGGCCCGGGGCCTTCGATCTCGGATTCGGTGATCGGTCACGGGACCAGAAGTCCGAGGACGACGAGTACGCCGCTCTGGCGGAGAAGTACGGCGTGACCTTCGACGACGACGAGGACACCGAGGACTAGCTGGTTCGGGTCTCGCCGACCGGCGAATCCGGATTCGCCTCAGTCCGCAGGTCGCCCGCCTGATTCTCGCGCCGCCGTCCGGTGCTTCGCACGTGCGCCGCTGATGTATCGCGCCGTCTCAGCGGCGGACGGTGGGGTGGGGGAGGGGGATCCATCCCGGGCGTTCGAGCAGCTCGACCATCCGGTCGTAGATGCGCTCGCCGACGAGCTCGACGATCTCGTCGCGTGACGCCACGTACACCGGGTCCTTGCCGCTGAACGCCTCGCGGGCCTCGGTGCACCACCAGTGGAAGTCGTCGCCGCCCTCACCCCAGTCGCGCCGCTTCCATTCCCGCAGGCGCGAGGTCACGTGCCCGTGGTCGTCGGTCGAGTGCTCGAGCCTGATCGGCACCTGCCAGCACACGTTGGGCTTCCAGTCGAGCGGACGGTCACCGGCGTCGACGGCGGCGATGTGGAGGGCACAACCGACGCCGCCCTCGAACCCCGGCCGGTTCAGGAAGATGCACGCGTCGTCGACGAGGCGCGTGACCGTCGTGGGCTTGCCTTCGTCGTCGGGCTCGCCGGGCCGCAGGAAACCGCCCTTCACGGCCTTCTTGTGGAACTGCATGTGACGCGGTTCGAGTCGCACGAACGCCCTCACGACCGTCTGGACGTCGTCGTCGTCCACGAAGTGGGCGCCGTAGCTGCAGCAGCCCTGAGCCATGTCCTCGGCGGGGGCGTCGAGCACACCCTGGCAGCCTTCACCGTAGATGCAGCGATGGTTCGACCGCAGATAGGTCGCGTCGAAGATCCAGGTCCGTTGCTCGTCGGGGTCCTCGAAGCTGACCCACTCGTGGACGTCGTCGGTGCACGCCATCGGCCAGCAGGGTAGCGACGCGCGCGCCGTCCGCCCGACAGCGATGCACCCTTCGCGAATCGCTCGACTGCCAGACTCGGTGCCATGCGGTGTGCCGTGGTGGTGCTGTGCGCCCTGGTGGCCGGAGCGTGCGAACGTGATGCCGCAGGCGTCGCCGCCGGGTCCGGCTCGACGGCGGACGCCGCGCCGGCGACGATCGACGCGAGCACCACGACCGGTCCCGGCACGACCCGTCCGCCCACGACCACGACGAGCACGTCCAGCACGTCCACGACGTCCACGACGTCGACGACGACGTCCACGACCTCGACGACGAGCACGACGTCGGCCTCCACGACCACCACGACCACCACGACCACGCTGCCGTTGCACGATCCGGCGGTGTGCGATCCGGCCGGTTCGTCGATCTGGGAGGTCCGGCCGCCCTCGCCGCTCGCAGCGCCCGCTTTGCCGGGCGGGTGGACGGTTGAACCGATCGGGACGTCGAGCACCGGCCGGCCGATCGACGCGCTCGTTCGCGCCGCCGCGACACCGCGCCGCACCGTCGTCGTCATCGGTGGGGTGCACGGCAACGAACCGATCAGTCCTCCGATCGTGCGTGGACTCGTCGACGCAGCGATCCCCCCCGACGTCGCGATCTGGCTCGTGCCCGCCGCGAACCCCGACGGAGTCGCCGCCGGCACGCGCTGCAGCGCAACCGGGGTCGATCTCAATCGCAACTTCCCCTGGCGGTGGAGCGCATCCGACGGAGGCCCGGCACCGCTGTCGGAACCCGAGACGAGAGCGATCGTCGACCTCGTCGGACGGCTTCGGCCCGACCTCGTGGTCTGGGTGCACCAGCCGCTCGGCTACGTGAGCTCGATCGGACCGACGTCCGACGCCCTCGAACAGGCATGGGCGTCGGCGTCCGGCGTTCCGGTGCGGCCGAACGTCACCCAGCACGGCGGCGGAGAGAGCTGGACGGCGTTCGTCGCAGGCCGCCCCTCGATGCTGATCGAGGCCGACACCTGGTCGGCCACCGAAGCGGGCGTCGCCGCCCACCGCGCCGGATTCGAAGCTGCGGTCGCCGCGCTCGAGTGACATGTCGCGGAGCGGAACGCCTGCTCCCACGGTCAACGCCCGTCGGTAGGCTGATCCGACCATGAGCGAACGCATCACCGCCGACCAGTTGCGCCAGTCCTTCCTCGACTTCTTCGCCGCGAAGGACCATGCGGTGGTGCCCTCGGCGTCGCTCATCCCGCACGACCCGACGGTGATGTTCACCGTCGCGGGCATGGTGCCGTTCAAGTCGTACTTCGTCGGCGACGAGGTGCCGCCGTATGCCCGCGCCGTCAGCTCGCAGAAGTGCGCTCGCGCCGGGGGCAAGCACAACGACCTCGACGACGTCGGCCGCACGAAGCGTCATCTCGTGTTCTTCGAGATGATGGGCAACTTCAGCTTCGGCGACTACTTCAAGGAAGCGATCATCCCCTGGAGCTGGGACCTCGTCACCGCCGACCGGGCGAGCGGCGGCTGGGGCATGGACGGCGACCGGATGTGGATCACCGTCCACGAGTCCGACGACGAGGCCGAGCAGATCTGGCACGAGGTGGTCGGCGTGCCGATGGAGCGCATCCAGCGGCTCGGCGACAAGGACAACTTCTGGCAGATGGGTGACACCGGGCCGTGCGGTCCGTGCTCCGAGATCCACATCGACCGCGGTCCGGAGTTCGGCCCCGACGGGGGGCCCCTGGGCGACCCGGCCGGCGACCGGTTCATGGAGTTCTGGAACCTGGTGTTCATGCAGTTCAACCAGGCGCCCGACGGCACGCGCACCCCGCTGCCGAGGCCGTCGGTCGACACCGGCGCCGGCCTCGAGCGGATCCTCGCCCTGCTCCAGGGCGTCGACTCGGTGTGGGAGACCGACCTGATGCTGCCGCTGATCGACACGGCGCAGTCGGTGACCGGTCACCGGTATCAGGTCGGCAACTACGAGGATCGCGACAGCTTCGCGATACGGGTCCTCGCCGAGCACGCCCGCTCGTCGACGATGCTCGTCAGCGACGGGGTCTTCCCGTCGAACGAGGGCCGCGGCTACGTCCTGCGGCGGATCATCCGCAGGGCGGTGCGGTACGCCTTCCTCCTCGGCACCGAGCAGCTCGTGATGCCGCGTCTGGTCGAGACGGCCATCGACGTCATGGGCAACGCCTACCCCGACGTCGTCAAGAACCGCGACTTCGTCGTCGGCGTGCTCACTCGCGAGGAGGAGCGCTTCCGCCACACCCTCAAGACCGGCTTGTCGATCCTCGACGACGAGCTGCAGGCCGGTGGGGAGCTCTCGGGTTCGACGGCGTTCCTGCTCCACGACACCTACGGCTTCCCGCTCGAGCTGACCCAGGAGATCGCGTCGGAGCGCCAGGTCGAGGTCGACCTCGCCGGGTTCCAGTCCGAGAGGGCCGCCCAGCGCGAGCGCGCCACGGCGGCCCGCAAGGACGCCGCCGCCGATGGCGAGCGGCTCGACCAGTCCCGCGAGATCGTCGAGCAGTTCGGCATCACCGAATTCGTCGGCTACGGCGAGAACGAGACCGAGGGTCGCGTGCTCGCGGTCGTCGAGGTGGACTCGGAGCCCGAACGACTCGTCGAGATCTTCCTCGACCGCACGCCGTTCTACGCCGAGTCGGGCGGCCAGATCGGCGACACCGGCACGATCACGACCGACACCGGCACCGCCGAGGTGATCGACACGACGTTCGCGCTGCCCAACCTGCGCCGCCACACCGCGCGCATGGCCGACGGCACGATCTCCGCCGGCCAGGCGGCGACGGCGCGCATCGACGTCGAGCGGCGGGACGCGATCCGCCGCAACCACACCGGCACCCACCTGCTGCACTGGGCGCTCCGGCACGTGCTCGGCGACCACGTGAAGCAGGCGGGCTCGTACGTCGGCCCCGACCGGCTGCGGTTCGACTTCTCGCACTACGAGTCCGTGACGCCCGAGCAGATCGCCGAGATCGAGCGGCTCGTCAACGCCGAGACGCTGCGCAACGAACGCGCTCGTGCCTTCGAGACGAGCAAGACCGAAGCCGAGGCGATGGGCGCGATCGCGTTCTTCGGCGACAAGTACGGCGACATGGTCCGTGTCCTCGAAGCGGGTCCGTCGATCGAGCTGTGCGGCGGCACCCACGTGAAGGCGACCGGCGACATCGGTTTGCTCAAGGTCGTCAGCGAGGCGTCGATCGGATCCAACCTGCGCCGCATCGAGGCGATCACCGGCGCGGCGTCGGTCGACCTGCTCCAGACCGACGAGCGCAAGCTGTCAGAGATCGCCCAGCTCGTGGGCACGACCGGCGACGTCGTCGACGGCGTCCAGCGCAAGCTCGACGAAGTCAAGGCGCTTCAGGGCGAGCTCAAGCAGCTGCGCTCTCAGCTGGCGAGCGGGCGCGCCACCGAGATCGCCGCCGGCGCCAGCGACGGCGTGGTCGTCGAGCGCATCGACGGCGTCGAGCCGGGCGACCTGCGCGACCTCGCGATCGCCGTGCGCCAGCAAGGCGTGCGACGGGTCGTGCTGATGGGCGAGACGGCCACTGGCGGGGTCAGCCTGGTCGCCGCAGTCGACCCCGGCGAGGGCATTCCGGCTGCCGATCTGATCAAGACCGCCGCCCGCGCCGTCGGGGGCGGCGGTGGCGGCAAGGGCGACATCGCGACCGCCGGCGGCAAGGATCCGTCCGGCCTCGACGAGGCGATGCGGATCGCGCAGGAGGCCGCCGCGGCGTGAGCGGGCGCCGGCGCGGCGTGCGGGCGCTCGGCATCGACCCCGGCACCAAGCGGATCGGTCTCGCCGTCAGCGACCTGTCGGGCACGCTCGCGTCGCCCCTCACGGTCCTGAAGCGGTCGAAGTCGCGCCGTCACGACCTCGCCGAGCTGGCGCGCATCGCCCGCGCCGAGGAGGTCGAGGTGATCGTCGTCGGGCTGCCGCTCAACATGGATGGCTCGCACGGCCCGTCGGCCGAGGCTGCCGCTGCCGAGGCGCAACGGCTGGCTACGTTGGTCGACGTGCCCGTCGAGATGCACGACGAGCGGCTCACCACGGTCGCCGCCGAACGCGCCATGCGCGAGGCCGGCCTCGACGCGGCGGCTCGCCGCGACCGCGTCGACGCCGCGGCCGCCGCGGTGATGCTGCAGTCGTGGCTCGACGGCCGCGCCGCCGAGGAGCGGTCGACGTGAGCATCGTCGACGATCCCGAGCTCGATCGGCGCCGGTCCGACTGGGCGGTCGACGAGTGGGACGAGGTCGGCGAGGTGCCCGCCGTGGAGCCGCTGCGTCGACAGACGCGCCTCGTCAAGTGGGCGGTGTGGCTCGCGTACGCCGTGATCATCGTGCTCGTGTTGGTGGCCGGGTACGTCGGGTGGTGGTATCTCGACCAGGTCCGCCCCGAGGGCGAGCTGAGCGAGCCGGTGGCGTTCACGGTGCTCGAGATCGACACGGTCGAGACCCTCGCCGACCGTCTCGAGCGCGAGGGTTTCATCGTCGACCAGTCCGTCTTCTTGTGGTACGTCGAGCGACAAGGCGGCCTCGACGTCGCGCCGGGCTTCTACCAGATCCGTCGCAACGACCACATGGGCAACGTGCTCGCCCGGCTCCGCACGCCGCCCGACCGCACCTACCAGCGGGTCACCTTCCCGGAGGGCTTCACGGTCGAGCAGATGGCGAACCGTCTCGCCGAGGAGATGCCGCGCCTCGACGCCGCCGAGTTCCTGGCCGCCGCCAACTCTCCGACGGTGCCGTCACGATTCCGGCCGCCGGGCGTGACGAGCCTCGAGGGGCTGCTGTTCCCCGACACGTACCAGATCTCCAACGCCGACAGCGAGGCCCAGGTCGTCGAGCGGATGATCTCGATCATGGAGCGCGTCGCGGGCCAGGAGGACCTCGAGGCCAAGGCCCGGACCCTCGGCAAGACGCCGTACGAGATCCTGATCATCGCCTCGATGATCGAGAAGGAAGCCAAGCTCGACGTCGACCGGCCGAAGATCGCGCGGGTCATCTACAACCGACTCGGCCTCGAGATGCTCCTCCAGATCGACGCCACGCTGTACTACGCGGGCGACCGGGACACCCCGTTCCCGGTCCTGCGTCAGCGCGACACCCCGTACAACACCTACATGCACCCCGGTCTGCCGCCGACGCCGATCGCCAACCCCGGACGGGCGTCGATCCGCGCCGCTCTCAATCCGGCGCCGAACCCGCCGCCGGGCGACGCGATCTGCCAGACGCTCGACGACCCGACGGTCGGCTGCGCCTACCTGTTCTACGTGCTCGCCGACGAGAACGGCGGTCACGCATTCGCGACCACGCTCGAGCAGCACGAGGAGAACATCCGTCGGGCGGCCGCGGCGGGCATCCTCCCGTGAGGCCGGCCGTCTCCCGCGCGACCAGGGTCGCCGCCGTGATCGGTTCGCCGGTCGGCCACTCGCTCTCGCCGGCGCTGCACGAGGCGGCGTTCGCCGCAGCCGACCTCGACTGGCGGTTCCTGGCCTTCGACGTGCCCGCCGGTGAGGCGGGCCAGGCGCTCGACGCGATGCGCGCGCTGCGCCTCGACGGGTTCGCCGTGACGATGCCGCACAAGGCAGCTGTCGCCGCGCTGGTCGACGAGGTCGACCCGGCGGCGGCCAACCTGCGCAGCGTGAACACCGTCGTCCGGCGCGACGACGGCTCGACGTTCGGAGCCAGCACGGACGGCGACGGCTTCGTCGCCTGGCTGACCGCGTGCAACGTCGAGGTGGGAGGGGTTCGCAGCGTCGTCCTGGGTGCCGGCGCAGCCGGGCGCTCGATCGTCGACGCCCTCGGCCGCGCCGGGGCCGCCGACATCGCGATCGTCAATCGCTCGCCGGATCGCGCGGAGGCCGCCGCCGAGCTGGCGCCGGTCGCCCGGGTCGGCACGCTCGACGACGTCGACCGGGCCGTGCTCGTCGTGAACACGACGTCGGTCGGGATGGGCACCGACGAGATCCCGATCACCGCCGGGCGCCTCCGCCCCGATCTCACCGTCGCCGACATCGTCTACCACCCGCTCGACACCGCGCTGCTCCGAGCAGCGCGCGCCGTCGGGGCTCCCACCGTCGACGGGCTCGGCATGCTCGTCCACCAGGCCGTCCTCCAGCAACTGCTCTGGACGGGCGTGCGCCCGGACCCTGGGGTGATGCGGTCGGCCGCCGAGGCCGAACTGGCCGCCCGGGCGGAGGCGGCCGACCGCTAGCCTCGCTGCGATGCTCCGCTTCCTCACCGCCGGCGAGTCGCACGGTCAGGCGCTGGTCGTCATCGTCGAGGGGCTACCCGCCGGTCTCGAGATCACGGTGGAGGAGATCCAGGCCGAGATGGCACGACGTCGGCTCGGCTACGGCCGCGGGCCGCGTCAGAAGTTCGAGGTCGACGAGCTCACGCTGATCGGCGGGGTGCGCCACGGCCGCACGCTCGGGTCGCCGGTCGCGATCGAGATCAAGAACACCGAGTGGTTCCGCTCCGACAAGTGGCACGCCGAGATGTCGCCGGCGCCGGGGGCGACGAAGGAGCCGCTCACCCAGGTGCGGCCGGGCCACGCCGACCTCGCCGGCATGCAGAAATACGGGTTCACCGATGCCCGGGACGTGCTCGAGCGGGCCTCCGCACGCGAGACAGCGGCGCGGGTCGCCGCCGGTGCCGTCGCCAAGAAGCTGCTCGGCCATCTCGGTGTCGAGGTCATCTCGCACATCATCCAGATGGGCGATGCTCGCGTCGCTCCCGGGAGCGCCCGTCCCTCCCCGGCCGATCTCGAGCGGGTCGACGAGTCGCCCGTCCGGTGCTTCGACCCGGCGGGCAGCGAGGCGATGATCGCCGCGATCAAGGCCGCCGCCAAGGCGGGCGACTCGCTGGGCGGCGTCGTCGAGGTGCTCGCGTTCGGGGTGCCGGTCGGCCTCGGCTCACACGTGCACTGGGACCGCAAGCTCGACGGCATGCTCGCCCAGGCACTGATGTCGATCCAGGCGGTGAAGGGCGTCGAGATCGGCGACGGCTTCGAGGTGGCGGGCCGGCTCGGCAGCGAGGCCCACGATGCGATCCGCTGGGACGCCGAGCACGAGCGGTACACGCGCCTGTCCACCCTCGCCGGCGGGCTGGAGGGCGGCATGACCAACGGCGAGCTGGTCGTCGCCCGGGCCGCCATGAAGCCGCTCGCCACCCTCAACCGCCCGACGCTCGAGACGGTCGACACGGAGACCAAGGAGTCGGGGGTCTCGTTCAAGGAGCGCACCGACGTCACGGCGGTGCCGGCGATGGGCGTGGTCGCCGAGACGATGGTGGCCCTCGTGCTCGCGCAGGAGGCGCAGCGCAAGTTCGGTGGCGACTCGGTCGCCGAGTTCGTCCGCAACGCCGAGGCCTTCCGGGCCGGTCTGTAGGGCAGGTGGCGTGAGCGAGATCCACCGCATCGCCGTCCCGATCGAGGGACGCGGCTACGACGTCCTCGTCGGGCACGGCGCGGCGGAGTTCCTCGGCACGCTCATCCCGCCCACGGCCAAGCGGGCGGCGATCGTCACCCAGCACGGCATCCCGCTCGCCGTCGACGCCAACATCGAGCACCGCGTGTTCGACATCGGCCGCGGCGAGCAGCACAAGACGCTCACGACGATCGGCGAGCTGTGCAGCGGCTTCGCGGAGATGGGCCTCACCCGTCACGACATCGTGATCGGCGTCGGCGGCGGCATGGTCACCGACGTGGCCGGCTTCGCTGCGGCCAGCTACCACCGCGGCGTGCCGGTCATCCATGTCGCGACCACGCTGCTCGGCATGGTCGACGCGGCGATCGGGGGCAAGACGGGCGTCAACCTGCCGCAGGGCAAGAACCTCGTCGGCGCGTTCTGGCAGCCGTCGGGCGTGGTGTGCGACCTCGACGCTCTCGACACCCTGCCCGACCGCGAGCTGCGCTGCGGCTACGGTGAGATGGCGAAGTACCACTTCCTGACGGGCGACGACCTGCTCGCGATGGACCTGACGTCGCGAGTCGCCCGGTGCGTCGAGATCAAGGCGGAGATCGTCGTCGCCGACGAGCGCGAGGGCGGCCGGCGGGCGCTGCTCAACTACGGCCACACGCTGGCGCACGCGCTCGAGACGGCGACCGACTACTCGCTGGCCCACGGCGAAGCGGTGGCGATCGGGCTGATCTTCGCCGCCCACCTCGCCAACGTGCTCGGTCGTATCCCGGTGCAGCGCATCGACGAGCACTTCGCCGTCGTGGGGGAGGAGTACGGCCTCGGTGTCGACCTCCCCGACGGCATCGACCCGCGTCATCTCATCGAGCTGATGCGGCGCGACAAGAAGGCCCTCGACGGGTTGACGTTCGTGCTCGACGGTCCCGACGGCGTCGAGGTCGTGGCGGGCGTGGCCGACGAGCCCGTGCTCGAGGCACTCGCCCGCATGGCGCCGTGACGGCCGGGCCGACGCTGCGCACCGAGCGGCTCGTGCTGCGCCGGTGGCGCGACGACGACCGCGACGCTTTCCACGACCTCAATCGTGATCCGGCGGTGATGGCGACGATCGGCCCCGTCATGGACCGCGCCGCGTCCGACGCGTTCCTCGACCGGATCGAAGGCGGATTCGACGAGCACGGCTTCGGCCTGTGGTGCGTCGACCTCGACGGCGTGGCGATCGGGTTCACCGGGCTGTCCGTGCCGTGGTTCCGCGACGGTGTCGAGATCGGCTGGCGACTTCGATCGGAGCGCTGGGGCGGCGGCTACGCGACCGAGGCCGCCTGCGAGGTGCTGCGCTTCGCATTCGACACCGCGGGTCTCGACGAGGTGATCTCGTTCACCGCTGCGACCAACGGCCGGTCACGAGCGGTGATGGAACGGATCGGGCTCCGGTACGACCCGGCCGCCGACTTCGACCACCCGAGCGTGCCCGAGGGCAACCCGCTCCGGCCTCACGTGCTGTACCGGCTCGCGGTGGCGCAGTACCGTGCAACGCCGTGAGCGCGACCGTCCTGCTGCTGCACGGCCCGAACCTGAACCTGCTCGGCGAGCGCGAGCCGCACATCTACGGCACGGCGACGCTCGACGACTACGTCGAGTTCGCCCGCGAGTGCGCCGCCCGGCACGGCCTCGACATCGACTCGCACCAGTCGAACCACGAGGGCGAGCTGATCGACCACATCCACGCGGCGCGCGGCCGGTGCGCGGCGATCATCATCAACCCCGGTGCGTTCACGCACTACGCCTGGGCGATCCACGACGCGCTGGCCGCGTTCGAGGGGCCGATCGTCGAGGTGCACATCTCCAACCCGAACGCCCG
>JBFHJC010000025.1:0-26063 GCA_041596155.1 Ilumatobacter sp.
CGCTCGAATGCCGCGATCGCAGTCGCGAGCCGCTCGCGCGATCGGTCGTGATCGCCGGCGAGGAACGACACCCAGGCGAGGTGCTGCTGCACCCAGGCGGCGCCGCGTGCGTCCTCGACAGCGGCGAATCCGAGCGCCGCCTCGTCGAGGAACCGCTGCGCCTCGGCGAGCGATCCGCCGAAGATCTCGGCGAAGCCGCGAGCCCGCAGCGCCTCGGCGAGCCGGGCGCGGTCGCCGATCTCGCGGAAGATCGCGACCGCGTCGGCCAGCTGCTCCCGAGCGGCCGACTGATTGCCCGCGTACTGTTCCAGCGTCCCGGAGAGGCGCGCGGCGTCACCGCGCAGGATCGGATCGCCGTCCGCCTCCGCGACCTCTCGAACCGCCGCGACGGCCATGCGGGCATCGCGCAGTTCGCGCAGCTCAACGAGCGTCTCCGCCCGCTCCAGGAGCAGCTCGACGCGACGAGCGTCCTCGTCGCGTGTGAGCGCCAATCCGCGATCGATCACCTGCAGGGCGCGACGGTGCGCCCCCTGGTGGTTCCAACGGCGGGCCGCGGCGGTGAGGAGGTCGATCGCCGACGACTCGATGTCGGGTTCGACCCCGACGATCGAGCCCAGCTCGCACACGAGCTCTGCGGCGGTCGCCGAGTGGTGGGCCCGCTGTTCGATCGCCCGCTCCTCGTGGGCGGCCAGGTAGCGGGCGACACCGGCGTGGCGCTGAGCCCGGGCTTGCTTGGTGAGCGTGCGGTACGCCACCTCGCGCACGACATCGCTGCGGAACCGCCAGCGGTGACCGTCGCGCTCGAGCAGGCCGAGCCGTTCGAGCTCGGTGACATCGTCGGGGTCGTAGTGCTGGCCGAGCTCGACCGCGAACTGCCGCAGCGCCGAGACGCGGCCGCTGGCACCGAGGATCGACGCATTGTCGAGCAGCGCCCGCTGCGACGCCGTCAGCTGGTCCAGGCGCGCTGCGACGAGTGCCCGCAGCGTGCCCGGGAGGTCCGTCGACGCCCCGCAGGCCGCCAGCGAAGCGAGCTCCACGATGAAGAGGGGGTTGCCGCCGCTGCGCTGCACGATCTCGCGTGCGACGTCGGACGGCAGATCTGGCGCCGCAGCCTGCACGAGTCGGGCGGATTCGACGTCGGTGAGAGGCTCCAGCGAGACGTGCATGGTGAACGAGGGTTCGACGGCCGGCGGCCACTCCGCAATGGCGGCATCCGCGGCCCGGTAGGTCCCGACGATCAGCACCGGCAGGTCGACGAGCTGGCGGGCCAGGCTCTCGAGCAGCTCCAGCAGCAGCGGTGCCGCCCACTGCAGGTCGTCGACCCAGACGACCACCGGCCCGAGCGCGGCGCGCCGGCGGATCAGACCGACGATCCCGGCGACGACGGCGTCGCGCGTCGCCGCCGGCGTCAGCGGGTCGAACGTCGACGGCAGCCCGAGGAGGTGCATCACGAGCTCGACGGTGCGATCGAACTCGTCGCCGGACCCGGCGACCTCGCCGAACGGTTCGAGCCGGCGGATCGCGCGCTCCCTGACCTCCTCCGGCGAGCCCTCGCGGTCGAGGCCGAGCCGTGCGAGCAGGCCGCCCGCGACCGGCCACCAGACGTTCGGCTCGCCATACGGCGCGCAGGAACCCTCGAGCACGAGCGTCGAGGACGCGACGTCGACGATCTTGCCGACCGCCTCGGCGACGAGCCGCGACTTCCCGATGCCCGGTTCGCCGGTGACCCCCACGATCGCACTGCGCCCGGCGAGCACGGCGGTCGCGACCGCCTCCAACAGAGCGAGCTCCGGGCGGCGCCCGACGAACTCGACGTCGGACGACCAACGGCGCGACACCACGGCGGTGTCGTGTGCGACCGCTTGCCACACGGCCGTCTCCTGATCGCGACCCCGGAGCCGGACGGTACCGGCAGCCCGGAAGCGCAGCGACGGCGAGCACAGCGCGTGCGTCGCCTCGGCCACGTACACCGCACCCGGCGGCGCCACCTCCTGCAACCGCGACGCCGTGTTGACGACGTCGCCCATCGCCGTGTACTCGCTGCCGACCACCGGACCGACGAGGACCTCACCGGTGTTGACGCCGATCCGCATGCGCACGTGCTCACCCGGGTGCTCGTCGCGGAACGCTCGCAACGTGTCCTGCATCCCCAGCGCGGCGCGAACCGCCCGGTCGGCGTCGTCCTCGTGCGCGACCGGGGCCCCGAACAGGGCGATCAGCCCGTCGCCGAGCACCTTGTCGACCATGCCGCCGTGGGCCTCGACGTCGGCCGTCAGCCGCTCGAACAGCGCATCGACCAGCCGCTTCACCTGCTCGGGATCGCGGCGCTCGGCCAGCGCGGTGAACCCGACCATGTCGGCGAACAGCACGGTGACGACCTTGCGCTCCTCGTCCGCGGGATCGAGCCGCTGCGGGGCGCCACAGGACGGGCAGAACCTGGCCCCTTCGGGCACGAGCTCGGAGCAGCTCCAACACGCCAACGACTGCGCCATCCGCCGCGATCGTACCGATCGCCAGCCGGGCCCGTCGGCGGCCGCACGGGGGACTCGGCAACCGTGCACGTCGTCCGACCGGGTGACCACCGATCATTCGCCGGGTGGACGCCGACGCCGGAGCCCACGGCCATGATGGAATCATGACGAGCACTGCGCCCACCTCCCTCACCGCGGCCGCCGGAGCGGTCGACGCGCGCAAGATCTACGGTGTCGGTGACGCCGCCGTCCGCGCCCTCGACGGCGTCACGATCCAGTTCGAGCCCGGACGCTTCACGGCGATCATGGGGCCGTCCGGTTCCGGCAAGTCCACGCTGCTGCACTGCCTCGCCGGGCTCGACGACCTCACCGACGGCGCCGTCTTCATCGGCGCGACCCATCTCGCCGAGCTCAACGACAAGCAGCTCACCGAGCTCCGCCGCAAGCAGGTCGGTTTCGTGTTCCAGGCGTACAACCTGATCCCCACGCTGACCGCACGCGAGAACATCATGCTGCCGATGATGCTCGGCGGGGAGGACGGCGACACCGCCTGGATCGATCACGTCGTCGACACCGTCGGCCTGCGCGACCGGCTCTCCCACCGGCCCAGCGAGCTGTCGGGCGGCCAGCAGCAGCGCGTGGCGGTGGCCCGCGCCCTGGCGAGCCGACCCACGATCATCTTCGCCGACGAGCCGACGGGAAATCTCGACTCGAACTCGGGTGGCGAGATCCTCCGTTTCATGCGCACCGCGGTCGACGAGTTCGGCCAGACGATCGTGATGGTGACCCACGACCCGTATGCCGCCGCCCACGCCGACCGGGTGGTGTTCCTCGCCGACGGTCGGATCGTCGACGACGTGACGAGCCCGACGGCCGACTCGATCATCGATCGCATGAAGCAACTCGGGCACTGAGGCGGATGACGTCATGATCGGAACCCTCGCCCGCCGTTCGCTGCGCGCCCGGCTCGGCCGCAGCATCTTCACCGGCCTCGCGATCCTCGCCGGCGTCGCCTTCGTCGCCGGCTCGTTCGTGCTCGCCGACAGCCTCAAGGGAACCTTCGACAACCTCGTCGACGGCCTGACCGGCGACATCGACCTCGAGGTCCGCTCCCAGCTCACCATCGACGAGCTCGACGCGGCGCGCGACCCGCTCCCGACGTCGCTCGTCGCCGAGGTCGCCGCCGTCCCCGGCGTCGAGATCGCCGAGGCCGGCTACTCGCGCTTCGCCCAGATGCTCGACCAGCAGGGCAAGCCGGTCACGACCCAAGGGGCGCCCACGCTCGGCGTCTCGTGGGACCCGAACAGCGGCTTGTCGGGCGTCGTGCTCAAGGACGGCACGGCTCCGACGACCCGTGACGAGGTCGCGATCGACAAGGCGACCGCCGACCGGATCGGGTACCGGGTCGGCGACACCATCCGGGTCGTGCTGTCGACCGGTCAGCAGGAGTTCGAGATCGTCGGCCTCGTCGGACTCGGCAACTCCGACGGGTTCGTCGGCGCCACCACCGTCGTGTGGGACCCGGCGTCCGCGGCCTTCTGGCTCGACAGCGACGACACCGTCGACACGATCGACGTCAAGGTCGCGCCGGGCGCGAGCATCGCGACAGTCCAGGCGGCGATCGCCGAGATCCTGCCGGCCCGCACCGAGGTGATCACCGGCGAGCAGCTCGGCGACGAGCTGAAGGACCAGATCGGCGACATCGTCTCGGTGTTCGGTACCGGACTGTTGATCTTCGCCCTCGTGACGGCGCTCGTCGCCGCGTTCGTGATCAACAACATCTACAACATCTCGATCAGCCAGCGCCTCCGCGAGCTCGCACTGATGCGAGCCGTCGGCGCCAACGGCGGTCAGATCAGGCGGCTGGTCGTGACGGAATCGCTGATCGTCTCCATCGTCGGGACGCTGCTCGGCATGCTGGGCGGGTTGGCGGTCGCGAAGGGGATCATCGCCGCTTTCAACGCCGCCGGCGGCGGGTTCCCGCCGACCCCCCTCGTCTTCCAACCGCGGACCGCGATCGTCGCCGCGATCGTCGGGATCGGCGTCTCCGTCGTCTCCGTGCTGCTCCCCGCCATCCGGGCGTCGCGCATCCCGCCGGTCGCGGCGATGCGACCTGAGGTCGGATTCGGCGCGCTCGGCCTGAGCCGGCGGCTGGTCCGGGGCGTCGTGCTCACCTCGGTCGGACTCGCCCTCTTCCTGTTCGGCCTGTTCGTGCGACCCGGCACCGGGAGTCAATGGGGTTCGCTCACCGGCGCCGGCGCGATCGCCGTCGTGTTCGGCGTGACGATCCTGTCGACCGTGATCGCCCGGCCGCTCGCCCGAACGATCGGCGCGCCGATCGCCAAGCTGCTCGGCACGTCGGGTCGCTTCGCTCGCGACAACGCGGCGCGCGTCCCGCGGCGGACCGCACGGACCGCCTCGGCGCTGATGATCGGCGTCACCTTGATCACGGCCGCCGCCGTGTTCACGTCGTCCCTGCGCGACACGTTCGGACGGATCCTCGAGCAGGGCACGTCGTTCGACTACATCGTCTTGGACACTGAGTCGTTCCAGTCGCTGCCGACCGAGGTCGCGGACCGTCTCGAGTCGTTGCCCGAGCTGTCGGCGGTCTCGCCGTTCCGCAACATCCGAGGCAACGTCGGCGACTCGACGGTCACGTTCACGGCGGTCGACCCGGTCGCGTTCCCCCAGCTCGCCAACCTCGACGTCACTGCCGGTGGGTTCGAGGCGGTGACCGAGACCGACGGCGTCATGCTGTATCGCGGCGACGCCGACGACCGCGACGTCGGCGTCGGTGACCGCGTCGACGTGACATGGCAGAACGGCCAGGAGTCGAGCGTGACCATCGCCGGCATCTTCGACGACAACTCACTCGGCGCGAACTGGTTCGTCTCGATCGGCCTGCTCGAGTCCGTGTCGGCCCAGACCCCTCGCGACCAATTCGTCGTCGTGAAGGAGGCGCCCGGCGTCGACACCGCGACCGCTCGCGCTGCGATCACCACCGCGCTCGCCGAGTACCCGCAAGCGACCGTCCAGTCGAACAACGAGTTCGTCGACGAGCAGAAGGACCAGATCGACACCCTCCTCCAGCTCGTGACGATGCTGCTCGCGGTCGCGATCGGCTTCTCGTTCCTCGGGATCGCGATCACGTTGGCGCTGTCCGTGTTCGAGCGGACGCGCGAGATCGGCCTGCTGCGGGCGGTCGGCATGAGCCGTCGCAAGCTGCGTCGATCCGTGCGCGGCGAGGCGGTGATCGTCACGCTGTTCGGCACCCTGATCGGCATCGCCCTCGGCATGATGTTCGGGTTGTCGTTCTCGTACGCGGTCCCCGACACCGTGATCAACGGGATCACCGTGCCGTACGGAACGATCGCCTTCGTGCTCAGCTTGGCGCTGATCGCCGCGATCGTGGCAGCGACCTACCCCGCCTTCAAGGCGTCGCGGATGAACGTGCTCGAGGCGATCGCCACCGAGTGAACACGCCACACTGGAGCGATGGCGCTCGATCCGGCCGACCTCGACGACGAAGCGCTGAATTTCTTGCGAGAACGCCACCTCGCCTCGCTCACCACGGTGCGCGAGGACGGCACGCCCCATGTGGTACCGGTCGGTTTCGGCTTCGATCCGGGCGATCGCACGGTCCGGATCATCACCCGCGCCGGGTCGCAGAAGGTCCGCAACGTCGACGCGACCGGCCTGGCGGCCGTTTCCCAGGTCGACGGGGCGCGGTGGCTCACGCTCGAGGGACGTGCCCGGGTGGTGCGCGACGACGCCGGCGTAGCGCGCGCCGTCGCGGCCTACACCGAGCGCTACCAGGCACCGCGTCCGCGCGACGACCGGGTCGCGATCGAGCTGGAGGTCGAGCGCGTGCTGGGGCGAGCGTGACCGCCGGCTACAGCCGCACCCCACTGCCGAAGAAGCTCGGGATCGGGCCGGGCACGATCTTCGCGACGAAGCACGCCCCCGCCGAGTTCCGCGCGACCCTCGGCGCGCTGCCGCCGGAGACCGAGTGGCGCCGTCAGGTCCGACCAGACCTCGACGTCGCGATCGGCTTCTACACGCGACGCGACGCGCTCAGCCGCGACTGGCAACAGCTCACCCGATCGGTCGCTCCGGACGGCGTCGTGTGGATCGCATGGCCGAAACGTGCCAGCGGGTTACCGACCGACATCACCGAAGACACCCTGCGCGACGATCTGCTCCCGACCGGCTGGGTCGACACCAAGGTGTGCGCGATCGACGAGACCTGGAGCGGACTTCGGTTCTCCCTGCGGCGCGAGCTGCGCTGACGCGCGTCAGCTCGCGTCCCGGCCGCGCCAGGGCAGATCGTTCAGGTAGCGGACGGCGGCCGGGTGCGGGTCGATCTCGCGCACCTCCGTCGGCTGCCACCGGTCGAGGCGCACCTGGCAGCCTGGGCACCAGTACAGCGTCCGGCCGCGGCGCCCGACCGGACGCGACTCGATCGTGTCCTTGCACCGGATGCACGCCTGCCCGCACCGCCCGTAGACGGCGAGGCCACCGGACGTGTGGGTCGTCGTGCTGCGACGGACGCGACCGATGTTGCCGCGCACCATGGCGGCGGCGGCGTTCACGATCAGCAGCGCGTCGTGGTGGGTCAGGTCGGCGATGTGCGCCCACGGGCTCAGCTCGGTCGCCCACAGCACCTCGCAGCGGTAGACGTTGCCGACGCCGCGCATCACGTGCTGGTCGACGATCACGTCGCGCAGGCGCGCCTCCGGGTCGGGGTACGACAAGAGCAACTCGACCACCTCGCGCAGGTCGACGTCGGGTCGGGCGAGGTCGGGGCCGAGCCGGCCGAGACCAGGGTGACGGGCGCGGTCGTACTGGCGGTAGGTCTCGACCGACGTGGCGTCGAAGCACACCGCCACCCACTCCTCGTTCTGGATCGAAGCTCGCAGGTGCTCCCACGACCGATGCCAGGGTGCACCCTGCCGGTAGACGTGCCACTCGCTGCGGCCCTTCAGGTGGGTGTCGAGCACGAGGCCGTCGTCCCACATCACCTCGATGTGCTTGCCGACCGCCTCGACCACCTCGACCATCCGGCCGGCCTGTGGCACCGGTCCGACGAGCTCGATGGCGTCGAAGCGAAGCATCGGGCGGCCGACGAGAGCGGTCCGCATCACGCTGGCCGTACGAACGAGCTCCCCCACTGACATCGCGCCGTCATGGTACGCCCGACGGGAGAAGGCCTGGGGGATGCTCCGGGGTGTCCGCAGGCGTCAGGGGAGCAGGCCGGCGCTGGCGATGGCGAGCCGCAGGAGGCGGTCCTGGCCGCCGGTCATCTGGCCGATCACCGCCGGCGTCACGACCTCGGCCGGCGTGAACCACGCGAGGTCGAGCGCCTCTTGCGTGGGCTCGCACTCGCCGTCGACCGGCACGATGTAGGCGAGGCTGACCGCGTGCTGGCGAGGGTCGTGATACCCCGACCGGCTGGCGTCCGGGAAGTACTCGACGACGGTGAACGGAGACGGGTCGACCGGGATGCGTGGCAGCGCCAGCGGGCCGAGATCCTTCTCGCAGTGGCGGAGCAAGGCTTCGCGGATCCGCTCGCCGAACAGGACCCGGCCGCTGACGATCAGACGGGAGATCGTCCCGTCGGCCGCCTGGCGGAGCAGCAGACCGATCTCGGTCACGTTGCCGAGCCCGTCGACCCGAACCGGCACGGCCTCGACGTAGACGATCGGCATCTGGGCGCGCACCAGCTCGAGGTGCTCGTCGGACAGCCACGTCGCATCGGTGTCGGTGTCGATCTCGCTCACAGCGGGCCATCTTCCCAGATCGATCGACACCGGTGACAGTTCCCGACCCGCACCGTGGTCGCCGTGACCCTGACCGCGGTCAAGTGCCGCACACCGAACGCCGATGAATTGCCCGTGCAGGGATCGGCGGCGACCACCCCGTCGTCCGCTGCCGCGGACGGCGGTGCGGAACGCTGGCGCGCGCGCCCGAAGGCGGCGCTCGCGATCCGGATCGCCCTGCGGATCGCTCCGTTCGCCGCCTCGGTCGGCGCCTCGTTCGTCCTGGCGCTCTGGTGGCGTCGTCCCCCGGGCGTGCTGGCGGGCGCCGGTTGGTGGCTCGCGCTCATGGCCGTCGGCACGGCGGCGCTCGTCGTCGTCGAGCGCATCGCCCGACGCCTGCTCCCGCTCTCGACGCTGCTGCGGATGTCGCTCACCTTCCCCGACGAGAAGCCGTCGCGGTTCGGCCTGGCGCTCCGCACCGGGACGACGAAGCAGCTCGAGCGGCGGCTCGCCGACGTCCGCGAGCGCGGCCTCGGGGCGACCGAGCGGGAGGCGGCGTGGACCCTGCTGCAGCTCGTCGCCGCGTTGCAGGATCACGACCGGCTGACCCGCGGTCACGGGGAGCGGGTGCGCGCCTACTCGGCGCTGATCGGCGAGCGGATGGGCCTCGACGCCGACGACCTGTCCAAGCTCCAGTGGGCCGGCCTCATCCACGACGTCGGCAAGCTCGCGGTGCCGAGCGACATCCTGAACAAGCCGGGCCGGCTGACCGCCGAGGAGTTCGAGATCGTCAAGACCCATCCTGCCGAGGGGATGGCGTTGGTCGGCCCGCTCGCCGGGTGGCTCGGCGAGTGGGTGCAAGCGGTCGGCGACCACCACGAGCGCTGGGACGGGGGCGGCTACCCGAACGGGCTCGCCGGCGCCGACATCTCCCTCGCCGGACGGATCGTCGCCGTCGCCGACGTCTTCGACGTGATCACGGCCGCCCGGTCGTACAAGACCCCACAGTCGCCCCACGAGGCGCGCGCCGAGCTGGCCCGGCACGCCGGCACCCAGTTCGACCCCACCGTCGTGCGGGCCTTCCTCGAGATCTCGCTCGGCGATCTGCGCAAGAGCGTGCTCCCCATGTCGTGGGCGGCGCAAGTGCCCGCGATCGGCGCGACGATCGGAGGACAGGTCGCCGGCTGGTTGGCGCCGGCGCTGCTCGCGATGTCGACCGCCGTGGCGGGCGGTGGGCTGGCCGAAGCCGCCGGCCAGCCGCGTGTGCCGGGCCCGTCCATACCGCCGAGTGACGTGGGCGTCGTACGGTCCGATGAGTCGGGTGATGTCACCGACGACGCGCCGGACGCGGGCGAGCGAGCAGAGACCCCGAGCCCGCCGGTGTCACCCCCGGGCGACACCGACCCGAATCCCGACGCCACGACGCCGGGCACCCCGTCACCACCACCGACGGACACCCTCCTGCCGCCGGCGACCACGCTGCCCGAGGTCGGCGTCTCGACGACGCTGCCCCCGATCGACGTCTCGACGACGCTGCCGACCCTCACGGTCCCAACGGTGCCCACGACCATCCCGCTGACGATCCCGACCATCCCGCTCACGGTCCCGACGACCCTGCCGCCGCTCACGGTCCCGACGACCCTGCCCCCGCTCACGGTCCCGACGACGCTGCCGCCGCTCCCGACCGTTCCCCCGTTGCCGACCACGACGCTCCCGTCGCTGCCCTGATCGGTCGCTAGCGTCGAACTCGTGGAGCTCGGCGCCGCCACGTGGACGGAGATCGGTTCGCCGCTCGTCGTGGTGCCGGTCGGATCGTGCGAGCAGCACGGACCGCACCTCCCCGTCTCCACCGACACGCTCATCGCCACCGCGCTCGCCGCAGCACTCGTCCGCACGATGCCGGACGGCCTGCTCGCCCCTGCGGTCACGATCGCGGCGAGCGGCGAGCACGACGGGTTTCCCGGCACCTTGTCGATCGGCGCGGCGGTGCTCGAGGAGGCACTCGTCGAGCTGGTGCGATCCGCGGACTGGGCGCGCGGCGTCGTGCTGGTCAACGGTCACGGCGGGAACGTCGTCGCGATGGAGCGCGCGGTGACGCGCTCGACCGCCGACGGACGCGCCGTGCTGGGCTGGTCGCCGAAGGTCGCGGGCGGCGACCTGCACGCGGGCGAGACCGAGACGTCGATCATGCTGGCGCTGCACCCCGAGCTCGTCCGGATCGGCGCGGCCGTCGACGGTCCGTCGCCCCCGGTGGCCTCGCTCGTGCGGGACGGGATCCGCGCCCACAGCCCGAGCGGCGTCCTCGGCACGGCCACGGCAGCGAACGCCGAACGGGGTGCTCGGCTGGTCGCCGGGCTCGTCGCGGACCTCGTCGCGGCGACGGACGCCTGGCGACGCCGGATCGGCGCGGGATGATGACCCGCTACCAGCTCGACTCCTCGGTCGAACGGTTCGGCGACATCCTGCTGGGGGGTTCACCCCTCCGCCTGTTCCGGACGACCGCCGCAGGAACGCGCACGGTCGACGCGATCGAGCGCGGCGACGAGATCGCGACGTCGCAGCTCGTCGACCGGCTGCTCGACGCCGGGGCGATCCACCCGGTGGCCGTCGAGGCCACCCGCTTCACGGTCGCCGACGTCACGGTCGTCACACCCACCCTCGGCCCACCGGTTCACCCGACACCCGGCGCGCTCCTGGTCGACGACGGCTCACCCGACCCGGTGACCGGAGCGGCCATCCGCCTGTCGGAGCGGAGCGGTCCGGCGGCGGCACGCAACGCAGGGCTCGCAGCCGTGACCACGCCGCTCGTGGCGTTCGTCGACGCCGACGTCGTCGCGTCCCCCGGCTGGCTCGACCCGCTCCTCGCTCACTTCGACGACGATCGCGTCGGCCTCGTCGCACCGCGCGTGCGGTCGACACCAGGGGCCACGCGCCTGGCGAACTACGAGTCGCGGCACAGTCCGCTCGATCTCGGCCCGACGCCGGCGCCGGTCGTCGCCGGCGGGCGCGTGTCCTACGTGCCGGCGGCCGCGATCGTCTGCCGGGCCGACGCCGTGCGCGCGGTCGGCGGCTTCGACGAGTCGTTGCGCTTCGGCGAGGACGTCGACCTCGTGTGGCGCCTGGCCGCGACCGGCTGGCGCTGCCGCTACGAGCCGACGAGCGTCGTCCGCCACGACCCCCGGCGCGACTGGGCGGCGTGGTTCCGCCAGCGAGCGGCGTACGGCTCGTCGGCAGCGCCGCTCTCGCAACGTCACCCAGGAGCACTCGCGCCGTTGCGCGCGAGCGCCTGGAGCGTTGCGGCGTGGGCGCTCGCATCGGCCCGGCACCCCCTCGCCGGAGCGGCGGTCGCCGCCGCCACGTCTGGCGCACTCGTCGCCAAGCTGCCCGACGTGCCGGGGTCGACGGCATTCCGACTCGCCGCGAGCGGGACCGTGCGCGCCGGCGGGCAGATCGCCCAGGCCGTCCGCCGCGCCTGGTGGCCGCTGCTCGGCATCGCGGCACTGCGGTCGGGGACGGCGCGCCGGGCGCTGCTCGCGAGCGCGATCGCGGCGCGATCGCCGATCCGCCTGGCGGACGACGTGGCCTACTCGATCGGCGTCTGGCGCGGGATGGCGGCCGAGGGCAGCGTCGCGCCGATCACGCCCGACCTGCGGGGCTGGCCGGGGCGCAGCGGCGCGCGCCGACTGGCCCGCTACCGTGCGACGGCGTGACGATCCGCCTCACGGTCCGACGCGAGCGATGGTGGCACCACGTCACCGACGTCGCCGCCGCCGTTGAGGGTCTGGTGCCGGTCGTCAAGGGCAACGGGTACGGGTTCGGACGCGCCGGGCTGGCGGTCGCCGCGATCGAGCTGAGCCCGCTGCTCGCCGTCGGCACCGTCCACGAGCTCGAAGGGCTCCCCGAACAGGCCACGCCGATCGTGCTGACGCCGACGCTCGCGCCACCGCCCACCACCGAGCCGGTCCTCACCGTCGGCGACGTCGCCCACGTCGACGCGCTGCGCGGCTGGGACGGGCGGGTCATCGTGAAGCTGTCGTCCGACATGCAGCGCTACGGAGGCGACATCGACCTCGTCGTCAGAGCCCAATCGGCCGGGCTGCGCACGGTGGGCGTGTCGATCCATCCGCCGCTCGCGGGCGACGAGGATGACCGCCGGGCCCAGATCGTGCGCCGCCTGCCCGAGATCGACCCGACCCTCGACGTCTGGGTCAGCCACCTCTCGCCGGCGACCTACGAGACGTTGCCGTCGTCGCACCGCTACAAGCTGCGGGTCGGCACGTACCTGTGGCACGGGGATCGCGAAGCGCTGCACCTCGAGGCAGACGTGCTCGCCGTCCGGAAGGTGCGAGCCGGCATGCGTGCCGGCTACCGACTCGGGGAGGTGCCCGGCGACGGCACCCTCGTGATGATCGGCGCGGGTTCCGCCGGCGGGGTCATCCCCCTGTCCGACGGTCGCAGCCCCTTCCACTTCGCCCGGCGGCGGCTCGAGCTGCTCGAGCCGCCGCACATGCACACCGCCATGGCGTTCGTGCCCGACGGTGACCCGTGCCCTGCGATCGGGGACTGGGTCGACCTGCAGCGGCCGCTCACGATGACCGCCGTCGACGAGCTGCGCTGGGTCTGACGTGGAGCTCGACGTCTCCGAGCCGACCGGCGTGATCGCACCCGCCGCTCGACGACCCGGGCCGGACGTCGTGCGCGCCCTCGCGATGGCGGGTGTGGTCGTGATGAACTACCACGGCTACCTGATCCACCGAGGAGGGCGCCGAGACGGCGGGGCGCTCGACGACCTGTTCGACCCCTGGGTCGGCCCGCTCGCCACCCGCTTCGCCGCGACCTTCGTGCTGACCGCCGGCGTGGGGGTGACCCTGATGACCCGCTCGTCGCGCGACGATCCGCAGCGGCGAGTCGAGATGCGGTGGCGGCTGGTGCGTCGCGGCATCCTGCTGTACGGCATCGGGATGCTGTTCGACTTCATCTGGCCCGGCACGATCCTGCCGTTCTACGGAGCGATGTTCGTGCTCGCGGCCCTGCTGTTCACGCTTCGTGGACGTTGGGTGGTGGCGGTGGGTACCGCCGCCGCGCTCGCCGGCTGGGCGATCCGCTGGTGGCGCTTCGAGGCCGAGCTGGACGGGCGCGACACCACGTGGCTCACCGACCCCGGGGCACGATCACCGCTCGGACTCGTGTTCGACGTCTTCGTCAACGGCACCCACCCGCTGCTGCCGTGGATGGCGTACCTGTGTGCCGGCATCGTCCTCGGGCGCCTGCTCGAGCGGCCGTGGTGGCGACCGGTCGCGACCACCGTCGGCGCAGCGCTCTACACGGTCGCCACGCTGATTGCGACGTCGGTCACCAGCGTTCGGGCGCGCACGCTCCTGAGCGACGATCCCTTCGAGCGCTCGATCGTCTACACCGCCAGCGCGCTCGGCTCGGCGCTGGTGGCGTTCAGCGCCGTCTCGTGGCTCGCCGACCGGGCCGGCGACACGACGATCGTCGACGGGCTGCGGCGTGCCGGTCAGCTGTCGCTCACGATCTACCTGGGCCACGCGTTGGTGTTCAACCTGCTGGTCGACTGGCTCGACCTCGTCGAGCCCGGCGGGATCGCGACGTCGCTCGGCTTCGCGATCGCGTACTGGGTGCCGGCGACGGTGGCCGCGGTCGCCTACCAGCGCACCCATGGCCGCGGGCCCGCCGAAGTGATCTACCGCCGCCTCACCGCCTGACGGAACGAGGCGCCCGCGACGTCGCCAAGTCCCGGACACGGCGCACCACAAAGGCGGGCAAAGGCAGGCGAGCGGGGAAGCGCCTGTGGAGCGATCAGCGCCGCCACGTGCGAAGCACCAGACGACGCGTCAGAAGATCTCGCTGAAGGTGGAGCAGCGCTGCGGATCGCCGGAGTCGAAGCCGCGCCGAAACCACTCGACGCGCTGCGCCGACGAGCCGTGCGTCCACGACTCGGGGTCGACGCGACCCTGGGTCTGCTGCTGGATCCGGTCGTCGCCGACCGCGGCGGCCGCGTCGATCGCCTCCTGCACCTCGTCCGGCGTGTCGAACTGACCACGGTCGGCCGCGTCACGGGCCCACGCGCCGGCGAAGCAATCGGCCTGCAGCTCGAGCGCGACCGAGTACTCGTTGGCGCGATCGGGGTCGGCCTGCTGCGCCCGACGCATGTCGGCGTTGATGCCGAGCACGTTCTGCACGTGATGGCCGTACTCGTGGGCGACGATGTACTGCGCCGCCAGGTCGCCGGTCGCGCCGAACTGCTGCTGGAGCTGCGTCAGGAACTCGAGATCGAAGTAGATCAGCGAGTCGAGCGGGCAGTAGAAGGGCCCCGTCTGCGACGACGCCTGGCCGCACCCCGTGTTCGTGAAGCCCGAGAAGAAGACGGTATCGGTGTCCTGGTACTCGACGCCGAACGACAGGGGCAGCTGGTCGATCCAGTACTGGGCCACGTCGTCGGTGGCCCCGCAGAGGATCTGCTCCAGCTCGGTGGTGCACGCCACCTCGTCACCCGCGCCCGTCGACGCACCCGACCCCGGCGCCACACCGGATGAAGCGCCGCCCATCCCGCCACCGAGCAGCTTCGGGAGGAAGAACACGGCCGCCAGCACGAGGAGCATCATGATCCCGCCGCCCCCCTTCAGCAGCCCACCCATGCCGCCACCGCCGCCGGGCAGCGGGATCGGCATGCCCCCACCGCGCCGACCACCGAGCATGCCACCCAGCCCGCCGAGACCGCCGCCGCCCTGCCCGCGGCGATCCTGGATACGGCTGCTGCTGCGGGAGCGGATCTTCGTCATACAGGAGAGTTTGGCGGAACGGGCGAGACCCAAACCTCCTCGGCCCGCCGCCGACCGGCACGCCGCATGCCCCGGATCGCCACCGCGCCGGCGCCGACGAGCGGCCCGTTGTCGCCGAGGCGAGCGGGCGTGATCCGCGCCGGGCCGCCGACCCGTGCGACGGCATCGATCTCCTCCTGGGCGGCGTTGAAGAACGTCGCCGCGAAGCCGAGCGCGATGCCGCCTCCGACGACGACCAGTTCCAGGTCCATCGCGGCGCAGATCATTCCGGCGGCGCGTCCGACGAGACGCCCGGTCCGCCGCATGATGTCATAGGTCGGTTCGGTCGGCGGCCGCCCGGTGATCGCCTCGATGGCCAGCCCCGACGCCTCGGCCTCGAGGCAGCCGCGAGCACCGCAGCCGCAGCGGCGGCCGCCGGGCTCGACGATGAGGTGACCGACGTGGCCGGCGTTCCCGGACGAACCGTCGAGCAACTCGCCGTCGATGACGAAGCCTCCTCCGACCCCCGTCGAGACGGTCATCGCGCAGAAGCTGGACACGCCGCGGGCGGCGCCGAGCCATCCCTCGGCGAGTGCCAACGCCTTGGCGTCGAGATCGCCGAAGACCCGCAGGCCGGTCAGTTCGTGCAGGTGCTGGCGCAGCTCGAACCGCCTCCAGGACGGGATGTTCACCGGCGAGACCGTCGCACAGTCGCGCTCGATCGGACCGGCGCACCCGACGCCGATCGCCCGCACCCGCACGCCGTGATGGATCTGCGCCCGCTCGAGCTGCTCGCTCACGATCGCGGCCAGCGAGGCGAAGTGCGACTGTGGTCCGACGTCGGCCGCCACCTCCACACGCGACCGGTCGAGGAGTGCTCCGCGCATCGTCACGAGCCCACAGGCGAACTTCGAACCGCCGATGTCGATCGCGAGCACGACGTCGTCGGTTCGAGCCGGTCCGTCGGTGCGTACATCGGCGCCGGCGTCCATCGGTCCCGGACGCTATCGTTTGCACACCTCGCGGGCACCCCCGACGACTAACCTTGGCGGGCCCGCGGCGCGGGCATGGGAAACGATGGTGCAGCGACACGCAGCCACGGCGGTCGTCCTGATCGCGCTCACGACGGTCTCCGCCGCGCCCGCATGGCACGCGGTCGCTTCGGGGACGCCCCCCACGACGACGACCACCACCACGTCGTCCACCACGCCGCCGAGCACGACCGCTGCGCCGACCACCACGTCGACGTCCAGCACCACCAGCTCGACGCAGCCGCCCACGGCGACGACGCGCCCGGCCACGACGACCATCGCGCCGGCGACCACCACGACGGCCGCGCCGAGCGGTCCGACCTGCGCACCGCCGACCACGACCACCACGACGACCACGATCCCGCTGCCGACCACCACGACGACCAGCACGACGACCACGATCCCCGGTGCCGTCACGACGACGACCACGACGACGGTGCCGCTCCCCCCGTGCCCGACGACGCCGCCGACGACCACCGTGCCGCCCACGACGGTGCCCCCGCCCCAGCTGTCGATCAAGGCGCCCAGGGAGCTCCGCGACATCCTCCTGACGATCCGGCTGGTGGAGTCGGGCGACCGGTACGACGCACCACCCAACCGGGCCGGTGCGTCGGGCGCGTACCAGTACATCGCCAGCACGTGGGCGAACTTCCACGGCTACCCGGCGGCGCACCTCGCCCCACCCGGCACCCAAGACGCCCGAGCGCTCGCCGACGTGCGGGCGATCCTCGACGCGTGGAAGGGCGACCTGTCGATGGTGCCGGTGCTCTGGTACTACCCGCGCGCCGCCCGCGAACCGGCGCTGATGGACGTCGTCCCGATGCGCTCGCTCGGCAATCGGCTCACCGTTCGGGAGTACCAGCATCGCTGGCTCGACATGTTCGCCTTCATCACCGGCAAGCCGATCAGCTACCGCCCGCAGGCGAAAGCGCCCGAGGTGCGCTTCCTCGAAGGCAACCCGCCGGAGTTCATCGACCAGCCCTTGCTGCTCGGCGAGATCGCCTTCCCCGTGCTCGGTCGCACGGTGCTCGCACCGACGCGGAGCTGCGCCGAGACCGAGTGCGAGGACGGCGCCCCGGCGATCGTCTACGGCGACAAGCTGCAGCCGGTGCTGGCGGCGACCGACGGCGTCGTCACCGCGGCTCAGCTCGACGACCCGATCTCCGGCGCGGTCACGCTGACGATCACCGACCGCCACGGCCGCACGTTCACCTACAGCGGGTTCAACAACGACTCACCGGGTACCTCCGACGACGCGGCCCATCCGTCGCTGCGGCTGACGGTGCTCGGCCAGGTCGGCGCAACGGTTCGTGCCGGACAGATCATCGGCTACCTCGGCGACACCGATCCGATGCCGAGCGACGAACACCACGGCGTCGGGTTGCCGTCGGCCTGGCCGCACATCCGCCTGACCATCCGCGACCGACACGGCGACCGGCTCGACGCCGACGTCCTCGTCGCCGAGGCCCAGGTCCGCCAGGCCTGCCACGTCGGGATCGGACCCTGGTCGATCAGCCGCGATCCGCGCCTCGCCGACGTCGACCGGTCGGTGCGCGATCACGAGCGCGTCGACATCCCCTGGATCGGCAGCTTCATCCTTCGCCGCGACGGCACCGTGACGGCGCTGGCCCGCTCGGCGCTGATCCTGCCGCCCGAGGGATGCATCTGGTCGCCGGGCGTCGAGTTCGGACCCGGCGGATCGGGCGCCGGTGCCCCGGGCCCGTTCTACGAGACGATCGACCTGCCGGGGCGATCGTGGGTGAACGGTGTCTTCGGCGACCGCGATCGGATGCCGTTCACACCCGCCCGCGGCACCTGACCGCCGACGGACGCCTCAGACGCGTCGCGCGTCCTCGACGAGGTTGATCTGGTAGAGCACCTCGTCGAGGGCGTCGGCGGCCGAGATCGCCGAGAAGCGCTGGGGGTGCTCCGGCGTGCAGCAGCTCGGGACCGGCGACAGGATCGTCCACGGCCGGGGATGACAGAACTGGACGACGCTGTAGCGCTCGCCCTCGTACCCCGGTGACGCGACCACTCGGTGCCAGCCGATCGGGATCACACCGTTGGTCAAGCGCTCCAGCATGATGCCGGTGTTGATGATCACGTGGTCGTCGGGCGGCAGGGCATCGACCCAGTCGTCGCCGACCTGCACCTGCAACCCCGGCGCGGTCGCTCGCGGCAGCGCGGTGATCAGGTTGATGTCACCGTGGGCGCCCGCCCACACGTGTCCACCGTCGGGGAGGTCGCCCATCGGTGGGTACCGGATCGCGCGGGTGAGCGTCGGGCCGTCGGTGACCATGTCGTCGAAGAACGTCTCGTGACAGCCGATGCCCTCGGCGATGACACGCAGAAACCTGCGCTGCAGGTCGGCGATCGCGTCGTGGAACGCGTACAGCACCTTGGTGATGCCCGGCACCGCCGCCTCGGGCAGCACCTGGTCGGGATACGCGGTCGGGAACTTCCGCTTGAGCGGATGCCCACTCGGGATCGGCGACGCCCAGTTGAGCATCTCCTTCCAGTCGGGCTTGTCACTCGATGCCGCAGTCTCCACCAACAGCCCGGTGTACCCGGTCTGGCCGTTCGAACCCGGCACGGTGAACTCCTGCTTGACATCGGTCGCCTTCGAGAAGAACTCGGCGAGCATGCCGTAGGCGGTGTCGAGCAGGTCGCCCGACAGGTCGTGGCGCGTGTACACGAACCCGGTCGCCAGGCTGCGGGACACCCCGTCGACGACGGCCCGGCGAGCCGCGCCGGTGTGCTGCTCGAACGCCAACAGGTCGACATCGAGGATCTCGCTCATGACGTCACGCTAGTGCCCGCCGCGAGCCTCGGCGCCACGGTCAGAGCGGCGGCGCTCCCCCGGGAGCGAACAGCGCCGGCGCACCACCGGTGTGGACGAAGACGACGTCGGATCCGGGAGCCCACCGCCCGGCCTCGGCGTTGCCGACGAGGCCGGCGAACCCCTTGCCGCTGTAGGTGCGATCGAGCACCCAACCGCCGTGACGAGCCGCCCAGCGGATCGCCGCGTCGCCGGCCTTGGTCGGCACGGCGTAGTCCTCGCCGATCCAGTTCGGGTCGACGTGGATGTCGCCGTGCACGATCTCGGCCCGCTCGCCGCCGGCGAGGGCGACCACGTCCCGGGCCAGCTCGGCGACGTCGGGCATGCCGATGTTCACGCCCTTGGCGACCCCGATCGCCAGCACCTCGGGCACCGGTTCGCCGTCGGCACGGCGCAGCGCCAGACCGGCGACGAGCCCGGCATGGGTGCCACCGCTCGAGGACGTGTGGACGATCGCTGCCGGCGCGATGCCGCGGGTGGCGCACTGTTGCATGAGCTCGTCGGCGGCGACCGCGTATCCGACGGCGCCGATGGCGGTCGAACCGCCGATCGGGATCGCGTACGGCGCCGCGCCGGCGTCGGTCAGCTCGTCGCAGAGCGCCTCGCGCGCGATCTCGAGCTCGCCCCAGTGGCTCTCCTCGGCGCCGGTGTAGTGCAGCTGCGCACCGAAGAGCGACGCGAGGAGCTGATTGCCCGTCGGCGAGGCCGGGGGGTCGCCGGCGAGCACGAGGTGCACCTCGAGACCGAGCACCGCCCCGGCGGCGGCGGTCATCCGGCAGTGGTTCGACTGCCCGGCACCGACCGTCACCAAGGACCGCGCGCCGGTGGCGACCGCGTCGCCGCACAGGAACTCGAGCTTGCGCGCTTTGTTGCCACCGAGGCCCAGACCGGTGAGATCGTCGCGCTTCACCCACAGGCGCACGCCGCCGGGCAGCTCCGGGCCGCGCTCGAGCGGAGTCGGGAGGGTCGCGAGCCGAGCGCGCGGCAGGTGGCCGAACACGTTCGGGATGATAGGTCCGGCGTGCTAGCACGGAGCCGTGCCGACCGACTGGAACCCGATCCTGCGCGACGAGTTCGACCAGCCGTACTGGCAGGAGCTGCAGCGCTTCGTCGCCGACGAACGCCGCCGCGCGACGGTCTACCCCCCGCACGAGCGCGTGTTCGCGGCGCTGCACCACACGGCGTACGCCTCGACACGGGTGCTCATCTTGGGTCAGGACCCGTACCACGGACCCGGCCAAGCGCACGGCCTCAGCTTCTCGGTGCCCGACGGGGTTCGGATACCGCCGTCGCTCGCCAACATCCACCGCGAGCTCGCGACCGACCTCGGAATCGACCCGCCCGCGCACGGGAACCTCGAACGGTGGGCCGACCAGGGTGTGCTGCTGTTGAACGCGACGCTCACCGTGCGCGCCGGTCAGGCCGGGTCGCACCAGGGCAAGGGTTGGGAGACGTTCACCGACCGCGTGATCGGCACGGTGAACGGCAAGGACGACCACGTCGTGTTCATCCTGTGGGGCGGATACGCACGGCGCAAGAAGTCGCTCATCGACGCGTCGCGTCACACGATCATCGAGTCCCCACATCCCTCCCCGCTGTCGGCGCACCACGGCTTCTTCGGGAGTCGCCCGTTCAGCCGCACGAACCGGGCGCTTGCCGAGCACGGCCAGGCGACGATCGACTGGGCGCTCTGATGGCGTGGACCACGCACCCTCGGGTGGCGGCGATCCGCAAGCGCAACGCGGCCGCCGACGTCGTGGTCGAGACGCTCGACGGGTTCCGGCGCCACCTCACGGGGCGCAATGGTGCGGTACTGACGTACTACGGCTTCCTCACGCTGTTCCCGCTGTTCCTGGCCGCCAGCACGATCCTGGGCTTCGTGCTCGAACAGCAGCCCGACCTGCGCGACGACCTGGTCGACTCGGCGATCGCCAAGGTTCCGTTCATCGGCGACCAGATCGCCGGCGGTCGCATCAGCGGGAGCTGGATCGCCCTGGTCGTCGGTCTCGCCGCCGCGCTGTGGGGATCGATGCGCGCCTTCGTCGGTCTGCAGATCGCGTACGACGACATCTGGGAGATCGACGTCGACGACCGGGCGAACCTGCTGACGACCCGCGTGCGCGCGCTCATCGGCATCGGCGTGATCGGCGTCGCCCAGATCGGCACCGTCGCGCTCGGTGCCACCGTCGACCGAGCCGGGCTCCCGCGCCTCGGCCAGGCGGCGCTCGTGCTCGGCGGCCTCGCGATCAACGTCGCCGTCGTCGGCGCGATGTACCGGTTCCTCACGGCGGCCGACGTCGACTGGCGCACGGTCTGGCCGGGAGCGGCGTTCACCGGCACGCTGTACACCGCGCTGCACTTCGGGGGCACGGCGATCGCCACGCGCATCTTCGAGAGCGCCGAGACCTACGGCGACTTCGCCGGCGTGCTCGCGTTGCTCAGCTGGATCAGCCTCCACGCCATCGTCAACCTCGTCGGCGCCGAACTGAATGCCGCACTGGCGCGTCGCGAGCGCGTGCGTCCCACGCCGAGCCCAGCGATCACGCCAGGCGGGTGACGATCCGCGACGACTGCTCCAGGGTGCGGTGCACCGGGCAGCGATCGGCGATCCGGAGGAGCGACGCCCGCTGCTCGTCGTCGAGGTCACCGGTGAGGTGGACGACGCGCGTGAAGCGGTCGATCTTGCCGCCGCGCGGCGCGACCTGTGGGTCTGCGTCCGCGTCGGCGACCGCATCGTCAGAGTGGACGCGATCGTGCGACACCTCGACGGCCACGCGATCGAGCGGGAGCTGCTTGCGGTCGGCGTACATGCGCAGGGTCATCGACGTGCAGGCGCCGAGCGCGGTGGCGAGGAAGTCGTACGGACCGGGGCCGGCGTCGAAACCGCCGACCGACTCCGGCTCGTCGGCGAGGAAGCGGTGGTGTCCGGCGACCACATGGTTCAAGAACGCTCCCTGCGTCGTCTCCGCCACGACGACCTGGGCCGTCGGCCGAGGTGCGGTCGCGGCACCGCTCTCGTCGACCAGGTACCTCTGGGCCCACGTCCCCACGATCGACGCGGCGTAGTCACCGTCGGCGGCGTCGGTGAGGAGGTGGTCGGCGCCGTCGAGGCTCACGAAGCTCTTCGGGTGGCGCGCCGCCTGGTAGATCCGCGCCGCGTGCTCGATTCCGACGGTGTTGTCGACCGGCGAGTGCATCACCAGGACGGCGGCGCGCAGCGTCGCGACCGACTCGCTCACCGCGCCGCGTCGCAGGTCGTCCACCAGCTGCTGGGTGATCGTGAACCGGCGGCCCTGCAGCTCGACCTCGGCGGATCCGTCCGCTGCGACACGCTCGAGGGCGCCGTCGAACAGGTGGGCGACGTGACCCGTGTCGGACGGCGCGCCGATCGTCGCGACCGCCCGCACGTCGGGGAGCTGGGCGGCGGCGACCAGCACCGCCGCGCCACCGAGCGAGTGCCCGACGAGGAGCTGGGGTGCCCGGTGGTGCTCGCGCAACCACGTCGTGGCGGCGATCAGATCGCCGACGTTGGACGAGAAGTTCGTGTTGGCGAACTCCCCGCCGCTGGCCCCGAGCCCGGTGAAGTCGAAGCGCAGCAGCCCGTACCCGAGATCGGTCAGTCCGGCCGCGAGGCGCGAGGCGGCACGCAGGTCCTTGCTGCAGGTGAAGCAGTGGGCGAACAGCGCGAAGGCGCGCGGCGGGCCCGCGGGGAGATCGAGGCGCGCGGCGAGCGGCTCGCCGGTGCTGCCCGGGAACGTGATGCGCTCGAATTTGCTGGCCACAGAGGGGACCGTACCCCAGCTCAAGCACGCCCTGCCCCGCTCGCGATCGCGTGTCGTGTTGTCGTTGCGCGCTGCGATACTTGGCGCGTGCCGCTCACCCGATCCGACACCGATCGATACTCCCTCCCCCCGAACGCACAGCGAATCATCCGCCCCCTCCGCGACTTCCTCCGCCAGGAGGCGAGCGCGGGCATGCTGCTCGTCCTCGCGGCCGTCGTGGCGCTCGTCTGGGCGAACTCGCCGTTCTCCGACAGCTACTTCGATCTGTGGGGGACACACCTCACCCTCGACCTCGAGGGTCACACGATCGAGCTCACCGCGCGCGAGTGGATCAACGACCTCGCCATGGTGCTGTTCTTCTTCGTCGTCGGACTCGAGATCAAGCGCGAGCTCACGGAGGGCGAGCTGCGCGACCCCCGCCAGGCCGCGCTCCCGATCATCGCCGCCGTCGGCGGCATGATCGTGCCGGCCGTGCTGTACGCGCTGCTCAACGCGGGAGGTGCCGGTTCGAAGGGCTGGGGCATCCCGATGGCGACCGACATCGCGATCGTGATGGGCGTCGTCGCCCTGCTCGGCAATCGGGCCCCGTCGTGGCTCAAGCTGTTCCTGCTGGCGCTCGCGATCGTCGACGACATCGGCGCCATCTTGGTCATCGCGGTCTTCTACTCCGAGGGCGTCTCGTTCGGCTGGCTCTCACTCGGGATCGGCGCCTTCGTCGTCGCCGCCGCGATCCGGAACCGAGTGCCGTGGATCGGCGTCTACCTCCTTCTCGGAGCGGTCTGCTGGCTCGGGCTGTTCGAGGCACAGGTGCATCCGACGATCGCCGGTGTGGCATTCGGACTGCTCGCACCGATCACCCCCCGGCGGCGAACCAACCTGATCGACGCCACCCAGCTGACCGAACGGCCGACCGCGCACCAGGCCGAGGCCGTCGCCCGCCAGGCGAAGTGGACCGTGTCGGTGGTCGAGTGGCTCGAGCACCGGCTCCACCCGTGGTCGGCGTACCTCGTCGTGCCGATCTTCGCCTTGGCGAACGCCGGGATCAACGTGCCCGCCTCCGAGCTCGGGGGCGCCATGACCGATCGCGTCACCTGGGGGGTCGTGCTCGGGCTCGTCGTCGGCAAGACGATCGGCATCACCACGGCGACGCTCGGCGCGGTCGCGCTCGGCGTGGGCCGCCTGCCCGAAGGGGTGACGCCCCGCTATGTGATCGGCGCCGGCGCGCTCGGCGGGATCGGCTTCACCGTGTCGCTGGTCGTCACCGAGCTGGCGTTCGGTGGGACGCAGGTCGGCACCGACGCCCGGCTGGGCGTGCTGATCGGCTCGTTGGTCTCGGCGATCATCGGCGCGGCGATCATGATCCCGGGCCGGGTCGAGCACGACCGGTCGATGGACGACCACCAGCCGAAGCCCGGACCGTCCCACGACAACCTGGCGAAAATCGGCTAGAACTCGCGTTGACGGGCCCGGCGACCGCCGTTGCCCGAGGTCGCACGTCCCACCATGCTGCTCGCCGCCTCCGAATCCGCCATCGGGCCCACGCTCGCGATCATCGTCGGCGTCGGCATGGCCGCGCAGTGGATCGCCTGGCGCACCCAGGTGCCGTCGATCATCCTGCTGCTGATCGCCGGTCTGCTCCTCGGACCCGGCGCGGACGTCATCGACCCCGACGAGTTCCTCGGGGGCACCCTGTTCCCGCTGGTGTCGCTCTCGGTGGCGCTGATCCTGTTCGAGGGAGGACTCGATCTCCCGCCGAGAGAGCTCAGATCGACTGGCACCGTCGTGCGCCGACTCATCACGGTCGGCGCGATCATCACGTTCTTCGTCGCGGCGTGGGGCGCGGAGCGCCTGTTCGACATCAGCCGCAGCGCGGCGATCGTGCTCGCCGCGGTCCTCGTGGTGACCGGACCGACCGTGGTCGGCCCGCTGCTGCGCTTCGTACGACCGAGCGGCCCCACCGGACCGATGCTGCGGGCGGAGGGCATCCTGATCGACCCGATCGGCGCGACGGCCTCGCTCGTCGCGTTCGAGGCCGTCATCACCGAGGAACCCGGCGAGGCGATCAGCACCGTGCTGGGAGTGATCGGACTCACGCTGCTGGTCGGCATCGGCATCGGATTCCTCGGCGGGTACATCATCGACCACGCGCTCCGCCGGTTCCTCATCCCCGACCACCTCGGCAACCCGATCGCGCTGGCGGCGGTCGTGGTCGCGTTCGTGCTCAGCAACGAGATCCAGGAGGAGGCCGGACTGCTCACGGTCACGGTCATGGGCATCTGGCTCGCACGACGCGAGACGGCCGCCGTGCGTCAGCTCCTCGAGTTCAACGAGAGCCTGCGCACCCTGCTCATCTCCGCGCTGTTCATCCTGTTGGCGGCCCGGATCGAGACAGCACAGCTGCGCGACGTCGCGCTGCCCTCGCTCGCGTTCCTCGCCCTGCTGGTGTTCGTCGCCCGCCCGGCGACGGTGATCGCGTCGACGATCCGGTCGTCGCTGTCGTGGCGCGAACGGCTCTTCCTGATGACGATGGCGCCTCGCGGCATCGTCGCGGCCGCGGTGTCGGCCATCTTCGCGATCCGTCTCGAGGAGAAGGGCGTTCGGGGCGCCGAGCTCATCGTGCCGATCGTGTTCCTGGTGATCATCGGCACGATCGTCGTGTACGGGTTCACCGCCGGCCCGATCGCACGCGCCCTCGGCCTCGCCGAAGCGCGCGCCAACGGGGTGCTGATCGTCGGCGCCCACTCGACGGCCCGGGGCATCGCGAAGGCGCTCGACGATCTCGAGGTCCGCACGATGCTCGTCGACACCGACCCGTACAACGTGACCCGATCGGTCGCGCTCGGCCTCCCGGCGCGGCGACTCAGCGTGCTGACCGACGAGGCCGTCCACGAGCTCGATCTGCGCGGGATCGGGCGGATCCTCGCGTTGACCTCGAACGACGAGGTCAACGCGCTCGCCACGAGCCGCTTCTCGCGGATGTTCGGACGGCGCGAGACGTTCCAGCTCGCACCGACCGAGAAGCGCCGCAACGGAGCCCTTCCCGAGGAGCTCCTCGGGCGCATCGTCGGCATCGACGGGCTCGACTATGCGACGCTCGACGACCGCGCCCGCCAGGGATGGCGCGTGCGATCGGCGCCGGCGACCGAGTCGATCGCCGCCGCGACCGAGGGCGGGGTGGTCATGCCGATCGCCCGCGTCTTCGAGGGGCAGCTGTCGTTCATCAGCCGCAACGACGCCGTCCCCACGCAGGGAACGGTGGTCGGTCTCGCCGCTCCGTCGATCCAGAAGGAGCTCGACGAGGCGCTCGAGGCCGCCCAGTGACCGCGAGTGGCGGCGTCGTGATCGAGCACCTCTTCGTCTACGGCACCCTCCGGCCGGGCGACCTGCGCTGGCCGCTCC
>JBFHJC010000026.1:0-25022 GCA_041596155.1 Ilumatobacter sp.
ACGTTGTCGGCGCAGGCACGAATGCGTTCGGGGTCGGCGACTGACGTGCCGCCGTACTTCTGGACGATGAGTCCCACGGGGAGAGGAGCTTACGACCGCGGCGTGCGCTCGAGGCGGTCCGCATTCAGCCGGTCGTGAGCGAGACGACCTCGAACTCGAGCAACGAGGCCCCGGTGGCGACGGGATGCTGCGGCTTGGCGTCGCCGGCTCCGTCGTCCTCGTGGGTCTCGCGGTGCTGGTGCTGGAACGCCTGCCCGCTGCGCCACGCCTGGAACGCCTCCTCGGACTCCCAGCGGGTGACCACGAAGTAGCGCTCGTCGCCGGCCACTGGGCGTAGCAGCATGAACTCCTCGAAGCCGGGCTGCTGGTCGACCATGCCGGCGCGCGCCGCGAACCGACGCTCGAGCTCGGGACCGGCGCCCTCGGGCACCTCGATGGCGTTGATCTTGACGACGGACATGCACCGATGTTGTCAGAGCACCCGGCGTCGTGCCGCACGCGCTGAGCCGGGGATGCGGACGTCCGCACCCCCGGCTCGCGTCGGGATCACTGGAACACGGCGACGTGCGTCAGGCGGCACGAGTTGGGGCCGACCTCACCGTCCGCCAGCGCAGTCGCTGGGAAGACCCCGGGGAAGGGACTGGTGGGCCGGTCGGCGCACCCACCCCGGTAGCTGTGGATCATGCTCGGCATGTACTCGGGCAGCATCGGTCCGTGGTCGTTGACCACGAGGTGGATCTCGGCCGCGTGGGCGTCCTCCAGTGACCGGTCGGCCAGCCACCCGTCCATCGGGCCCTCCTTGATCGAGCCGGCGAACGTCGCCCTGCCAGATCCGCCGACGACATGGCCGGCGCCGTACGTGACCTGGGAGCGCGTGTTGGCGTTCGTGATGATGTCGCCGGCGCTACACGGGTCGGCCGCGCACGCCGCACGGTTGTTGATGACCACGACCCACAGGGTGTAGGCGTTGCCCGGCGTGAGCGAGTTGGTGTGCAGCCGGTACGAGAAGCCGTTGTCGTTGCGCGTGAGCTGGGCCCAGGCCCCGTCGACCGGCGTCCCGTTGAGCGGGGGAGCCACCTGCATGGGGCTGGGATGCCAGCGCACCCCCACGGTCTGATGAGCGGCGCCGGCCAGCACCGTCGGGCCGGCGAGCGCAACACCGGCCATCACGGCTACTGCGGCCCACATCTTTCGTTGCATGTCGTTGCTCCTTCTCGTGTCGGTCGCCTGCGGCGCAGGTGACGGTTTGTCCCGCCGGGTGGCCCGAGGGGATCGCGGGACCCACTCGGGGTCAGAACGGTTCCAACGGTCTCCCGCCGTCCTTCCAGGCGCGCATCCCGCCATCGAGGTGGGCGACGCGGCGGAAGCCCAGTCGCGCCAGCGTCTCTGCCGCCAGCGCCGAACGGTTGCCGGTGGCGCAGTAGACGATCAGCCGGCGGGCGGGCTCGAACTCGTCGCGGTGATCGGGACTCGACGGATCGGCCCAGAACTCGAGCATTCCCCGCGGTGCCCACACCGATCCCGGGATCCGCCCGTGGGCGCGGATCTCGTCCTCCTCACGGAGATCGACCAGGACGGCATCGGCGTTGGTGGCCAGCTCCGCCGCCACGGCGGCCGGCGTCAGGTTGTCGACGCGCTGGCGGGCCTGCCCGACGAGCTGCCGAGCGCTGACCGAGGGACGTTCGTCCATGTGCCCGGTGTACTTGGCGACGCTCGGAGACCGCTCGGGCGCAGCTGGGACGGCCCGCCGCCGGTTCCCAGCGGGTTCCCAGCACCGTCGGAGACCATGGCGCCGAGGAAGATTTCATGGCCGCGGACCACGAAAAAGGCGTACAACTACGCGCGGTGGAGTTTCGAGTGCTCGGACCACTGACCGTGGTGGTCGACGGCCGCGCCCGCAAGCTCGGAGGACCTCGCCAACGCACCGTGCTCGCCGTCCTCTTGAGCCAGGTCAACCGCACCGTGTCGCAGGACCAGCTGATCGATCTGGTGTGGCAGGGCAACCCGCCGGAAGCCGCCAAGGCGACCCTCCAGAGCTACATCTACGGCCTGCGCCGCGAGATCGACGCCGACGTGATCGTCCGTCACGGCGACGGGTACCGGGTCGAGGCCGACGCCGACCGGTTCGACGCACTGCGCTTCGAGGGTCTGGTCACAGGCGCCCGCACCGTGCTCGGCGACGATCCGGCATCCGCGCTCGACGAGCTGACCCTCGCCCTTTCGCTGTGGTACGGGTCGCCCTACGGCGGACTCGACGGCAACGCCAGCCTCGTCCCCGAGGTCGCCCGGCTCGATGCGCTGCGGCTCAACGCCGTCGAGCGGCGCATCGACGCCCGGTTGGCCCTCGGCGACCAGGCGGGAGCGCTCGACGAGCTGGAGACGCTCGTCAGGGAGCACCCGCTGCGGGAGCGCTTCCGGGCCCAACAGATGCTCGCCCTCTACCGGTCCGGGCGCCAATCCGAGGCGCTGCGGGCGTACCAGGAGCTCCGTCGCCACCTCGGCGAGGAGCTGGGCATCGAGCCGGGCACCGAGCTGCGCGCCCTCGAACAGCAGATCCTCGACCAAGACTCCGCGCTGATCGGCCCGACCCCGGTCGAGCGCGACGACATCGCCGCTCGGGTCCCCCACGTCGTGCGCGGCTACGAACTCCGCGACGCGATCGGCGCGGGGGCCGTTGGCATCGTGCAGCGGGCGTACCAGCCGACCGTCGGACGGGAGGTCGCGATCAAGGTCATCCGGCCGGAGCATGCCAACGAGCCGTCGTTCGTCCGACGCTTCGAGCGCGAGGCGCGGATCGTCGCCCAGCTCGAACACCCCCACGTCGTGCCGCTCTTCGACTTCTGGCGCGATCCCGGCGGCGCCTTCCTGGTCATGCCCCACCTGCGCGGCGGCAATCTGTCGACCGCGCTGAGCAAGGGCGGCTGGCACGTCGAGCCTGCCGTCCAGCTGGTGCAACAGATCGGGAGCGCGCTCGCCTACGCCCACCGCCACGGTGTCGTCCACCGCGACCTCAAGGCCGCCAACGTCCTGCTCGACGAGGAGGGCAACGCCTACCTGACCGACTTCGCGATCGCCACGACGGGCTCGAACGACTCGGTCGGCTCGGGCGGCATCGTGCCGCCCGAGCGCCTGCTCGGCGCGGAGCACACGGCCCTCTCCGACCAGTTCTGCCTCGCCGTGCTCGCCTACCAGGTGCTCACGGGCGTGCTGCCGAGCATCACCGCACCGCTGCCCCCGATCACCGAGGCCCGGCCCGGACTGGGAGTCGACCTGTCGGACGTCCTGGTGCGAGCGTCGAGCGAGGAGCCCGCCGAGCGCTATCCGAGCGTCGACGCGTTCCTCCGCTCCCTGCGTCGCTCGGTCGGACTCGACGTCATCGCCATCTCCGACCCGACGAGCCGACAGACGGACCGCACCGTCCGCAACCCGTACAAGGGGTTGCGATCCTTCCACGAGAGCGACAGCGCCGACTTCTTCGGTCGCGATGGTGCGGTCGCCGAGCTCCAGTGTGCACTCGCCGCGCACCACCTGGTCACGGTCGTCGGGCCGTCCGGTTGCGGGAAGTCGTCGCTCGTGCGGGCAGGGCTCGTGCCGTCGCTCCGCGCCGGAGCGATCCGCGGGTCGCGCGGATGGGTGTGCGCCGGCATGTACCCCGGCACGCATCCCGTCGAGGAGCTGGCGCACGCGCTGCTCGGCGTCGCCGTCGACCGGCCGCCGGATCTCGTGTCGGAGCTCCACGAGCCGGGTGGCCTGCTGCGTGTCGCCAAGCGCATCCTGCCCGGCGACGACAGCAAGCTGGTCCTCGTCGTCGACCAGTTCGAGGAGCTCTTCTCGCTCACCGGGTCCGAGTCCGACCGCGCGACGATGATCGGTCACATCACGAACGTGGCGGCGCTGGCCGAGAGCCCCGTCAAGCTCGTGCTCACGATCCGCGCCGACTTCTTCGATCGCCCGCTCGAGCATCCCGAGCTCGGCGCGGCGATCGCCCCCGGGATCGTCGCGCTCGGCCCACCGACCCGAGACGGGCTCACCCAGGCGATCGTTGGCCCGGCCCGCAGCGTCGGACTCGACATCGAACCCGGCCTGGTCGGGCGGATCATGGCCGACGTCGACACCCAACCCGGTGCGCTGCCACTCCTCCAGTTCGCGCTCACGGAGCTGTTCGACGCGCGATCGAGCGATGCCCTGACGGTCGCCGACTACGACCGGACCGGCGGTCTGGCAGCGGCTCTGGGTCGCAGGGCCGAGGAGCTCTACCTCCACCTCGGTGACGAGACCCGTGACGTCGCCGCTCACGTGTTCCTGCGGCTCGTCACCGTCGAGGAGGGCAGTCCCGACGCCCGACGACGGGTCCGGCTGTCGGAGCTCCAACACCTCGACATCGACCAGTCAGCCGTCGCCGAGGTGTTGCACCGCTTCGGCGCGTACCGGCTGTTGGCGTTCGATCGCGATCCCGTCACGCGCGGACCCACCGTCGAGGTCGCCCACGAGGCGCTGCTGTCGGAGTGGGAGCGGCTCGCCGCGTGGATCGAACACCGACGCGAGTCGCTCGCGCACACCCGGCGGCTCCGACTCGCCACGCACGAATGGGAGCAGTCGGGCCGCGACGAGAGCTTCCTCCTCCGCGGTGGGCGCCTCGAGCAGGCGAAGGCCCTCGTCGGCGCGGGCGACGTCGCCGTGACGTCCGTCGAGCGAGCCTTGCTGGACGCCAGCACCGACCACGAGAACGAGGTCGCTGCGGATCATCGACGCCGTCGGCGTGGACGGCTGGCGCTGTTGGCGGCCGCCACGCTGATCGTGGCCGCGCTCGCCGGCGTCGCCATGCTCCAGCGTGAAGCAGCGCTGCAGCAGTCGCGCGAACAGATCGTGCGACGCCTGATTGCCGACGCCGCGGAGCTGGTCGAGAGCGACCCCGATCTCGCGCTGCTGCTCGCGATCGAGGCCATCGACCGGGGGCGGGGCGCGAACGACGAGCTTCGCCTGGCGGCCCGCACCGTCGTGACCGCTGCCACTGCTGCGCAGCGGGTCGTGCTCCGTCCGCAGGCTCGCGCCTGGGCCGTCGACGCCAACGCTGACGGAACGCTGATCGCGGCGGCGTACGGCACGGACGTCCACCTCCTCGCAGCCCGGTCCGGCGAGCCGACCGTCGTCCTCGAAGGCGAGCGGCCGGTGACCGACGTCGAGTTCGATCCCCGCTCCGACCGAGTTGCCGTCAGCTATCGGCCCGCCTTGCTCGGCGGCCCGTTCGAGGTGGTCATCTGGGACGCCCGCCGTGGGAGCGAGCTCACCGTGCTGATCGGCGAGCAGGGCGGTTCGGGCGGCGCGCTGTCGTGGAGCCCGGACGGTGGTGCACTGGCGGTGCTGCCCTGGACGCTCGATGCCCGAGCTTCGATCTTCGACGTGTCCACGGGCGCCGAGACCGACGCGGTCCGAGTCGGTACCGCCCGTCACGTCTCGTTCGTCGACACGCAGACGGTCGTCCTGGCAGATCCGAACGTGGAGGAGATCGCGATCTGGGACCTGGCAGCGTCGCAGGTGCGCAGCATGGAGACGCCGGGCATCGAACCCGGCTCGATCGACGTCGACGCTCAGACGGGTCGAGTGGCCGTCGTGGGAACCGATCCGCTTCGGCTCCAGATGTGGGACACCGCGTCGGGCGCCATGTCGTGGTCGGTGTACCTGCCGCAGCCGATCACCGGGAAGGCGCCGATCGTCGCCGTCGACGAACACGCCCGACACGTGGCGGTGAGCCTGCCGGGCCGTGTCGAGTTCTACGACGCCGACACCGGTGCCTCGATCCTCGGGATCCCGCATGGCGGTCCGCTCGTCGACCTCGCGTTCGGCGGGCGCGACCACCGATTGGTCGCGGCGGGAGGTGGGGACGTGACCGTGTGGGACACCAGTCCCGGCGGACCGGAAGCGATCGCAGCCGGCACCGACGTCCCCTGCGGCATCAACCTGTCGCCCGATGACCAGCGCGTCGTGCTGACCGGTGTCGACGGACGGATGACGCTCGTCGACGTCGCGACCGGGAAGACGGTGCTGTCGATTCCGGACCAGCAGATCAACCACGAGCACCAGGTGACGGTGAGCCGTGATTGGCGATACATGGCCTGGATCGACGAGCACGGCGAGACCTGGGTCCGCGACGGCGCGACCGGCCGGCGGTTGGTGCAGCTCCCCGGCTGCCTGACGCCGAAGGCCTTCAGCGGCGACGGTTCGATGCTGCTCGTCGATCGGGGATGCCCGGACGACGAGATGCCGTCGGCCGGCGGTGGACCGGTCGTGATGGAGACGCTGACCGGACGCGAGCTCGTCACGCTCGACGGTGACGAGATCTGGGGCAGGTCGGCCGCATTCACCCACGTGCCCGGGCACGAGGGCGAGTTCTTGGTCGTCTCGATCGACGGCACGATCACCATCTTCGAGATCCCGTCCGGTCGGCCGGTCGCGTCCCTCGCGACCCCGACCGGGGGATGGTTGAACATCGGTCTCGACCGAGACGGGCGACTGCTGGCGGCTTCGACGATCGCGCCCACGGTCGAGGTCTTCGACCTGTCGGCCTTGCTCGACGGCGCCGACGCGGGGGACGCGAGGGTGACGACGCTCGATGTCGCGGTCGAGGCGTCCAGCCTCGCCCTCGACGGACGTGGACGACTCGCGATCACGGCTCTGAACTCGTTGCTGGTGTTCGACATCGACACCGGGCGGCTCATCGCGCAGCCGGCGGTGACGATCGACACCCCGCCGTTCGCCACCTTCACCGCCGACGGTGACGCGCTGTTCTACGCCGACCGGGGTCCGGTCCTGCGCCGCCTCGAACTCGACACCGCGGCGCTGGTCGACCGCGCCCGCGAGAAGGTGACCCGACCCCTGACCATCGAGGAGTGCCGGCGCTATCTGGGCGGCGCGTGCGAGTGAGCCGGCGGTGTCGGGTCAGTCCGCGAGGTAGCGGCGATGCTCCTCACCGAGCGGCGCGCCGGCGAGCCGACTGGCCTCAGCCTCGCCGAGCGTGGTGAACGTTGCGGTCGCCTCGACCCGCACGCCGCGCTCGTCGCCGATGCGGCCCACCGTGCGCATCGTCGTGTCGACGTGCTCGATCACCTCGGCCTCGGCGAGGTACCGCCGGCCGACCCTGACCGGCCGGTCGAACCGGGCCGACGTCTCGGTCGTCACGGCCCACCGACGGCCGACGGCGATGCACGCCCACGCCATCGCCTCGTCGAGGATCGCCAACACCACCCCGCCGTGGACCAGCGTCGGGGCGCCGCTGAACGCGTCGTCGAGCACGAAGTCGGCGGTGACGAGCGAGCGGTCGGTGTCGTGGAAGAACGGGATCCGCAACCCCTGCCGGTTGCGCGGCTCGCACACGAAGCAGTTCGTCTCGAAGCCCCAGTCCTCGTTGTGGAGTCGAACGATCGTCATGGACGCCTCGGGTTCACGCCCCGGCGGCGCGGGTGCGACAGTGGACGCACCGTGAACTCCCCCGGCCCGATCCCCTATTCCGCGAACCTCCGCGAACAGCTCCGCGAGCGACTGGCCGCCCATGACCGACGATCTCATGAGGGCTCCGGCCGCAAGCGGGCGGCGGTCGCGATCGTCGTCGTCGACAGCGACGTCGAGCGCGACCACGACGACCCGATCGTCGCCGACGACATCGACATGTCGGCGGTGCCCGGTGACACCCGCGGCCTCGACGGCCGGATGGTCGGCGTGGCCGGCGGCGCTTCGTTCCTGCTGTGCCGACGGGCGTCGCGGCTCAACCGCCACGCCGGCCAGTGGGCGCTGCCTGGCGGCCGGGTCGATCCGGGCGAGACCGCCGTCGCGGCGGCGCTGCGCGAGGTCGACGAGGAGGTCGCCCTGCGACTGGGTGCCGACGACGTGCTGGGAGTCCTCGACGACTACCCGACCCGCTCCGGCTACGTGATCACACCGGTCGTCGTCTGGGGTGGTGGCGATCCGCGCCTGGTGCCGGCGCCCGACGAGGTGCTCGCCGTCTACCGGATCGGCCTCCACACCCTGCGCGACGGCGAACCCCGGTTCGTGTCGATCCCCGAGAGCGAACGTCCGGTCGTGCAGATCCCGCTCGGCCGCGACCTGATCCACGCGCCGACCGGCGCCGTGCTGCTCCAGTTCCGCCAGGTTGCGCTCCACGGCCGACCCGGCGAGCGGGTCGACCACCTCGAGCAGCCGGTCTTCGCCTGGCGCTGAGCACGCGGCGCTCAGGGCAGGGTGCCGTGCACCGTGGCGTCGCCGACGATCTCCCAGCCCGCGTCGTCGCGCACCAAGGCCGCGCCGACGGGCAGGTCGACGACCGGGGTGTCGGCGATGTGGTGGGCGCGCTCGAGCTGATCGGGTGGCCAGTCACCGGTACCGGTGATCACGGCCAGACCCGGGACGAGCCCGAGCCCGAGGGCGAAGCCGCCGCCGCGCCGATCGGTCATCGGGTCGCAGAGCGCAGCGGCGCTCGGTCCGGCGGCGACGACCAGGCCGCCACCATCGAGCACGCCGCGGATCGCGTCGAACAGCGGCGTGCCCTTCAACACGCTGCGCAGGTGGTTCGACGAATCGCCCACCAGGAACACCGCCGGCGCGCCGGCCACCGCCGCCGCCGCGTCGTCGTCGGCGTCCGGCCGGGTGAGCACCATCAGCGGTTCGACTTCGATCCCGATCCGCTCGCCCCAGTCACGGGCTGCATCGACCAGGAGCTGCGGCTGCTCGTAGGCGTCGGCGGTCGGGAGTACCACGACCCGATCGATACCGGCGAAGACTCGCCGATCGAGCTCGTCGTTGGCCGTGAACGGCCCCCCACCCTGCAGCACCAGTCGACCGGCCATGACCCGATGGTAAGCACGGCCGCCGTCAGCGACGCGATCCGGGTTGGCCGTGGTTACCCGTGGGTAACTAGAGTGCGGGCATGGCAGACGTGTTCGAGGTCGGGATCGTCGGGTCGGGGATCATGGGCGCGGGGCTCGCGGAGGTGGCGGCCCGCGCCGGGCACGACGTGGTCGTGCGATCGCGCACCATGGAGGGTGCCGACGCGCTCACGGCGACGGTCCGGGCCGGCCTCGACCGGCAGCTCGCGAAGGGCAAGCTCGACGAGGTCGAGCGCGACCAGATCCTCGGCCGGATCCGCGCCACCGACCACCTCGGTCAGCTCGCCTCGTGCGACCTCGTCATCGAGAGCGTGATCGAGGACCTCGCGGTCAAGAAGGCGCTGTTCGCCGAGCTCGAGCAGATCGTCAAACCCGACGGCATCCTCGCCACCAACACCTCCACGCTGCCGGTCATCGAGCTCGCGATGGCGACACAGCGCCCCGAGCTGGTGTGCGGGATCCACTTCTTCAACCCGGCGCCGGTGATGCGCCTGGTCGAGATCGTCCGGCCGATCACCGCGAGCGACGAGACGATCGAGCGCGCCGCCGGGTTCGTCGAGCGCTGTGGGAAGGACGCCGTCGAGGTCGCTGACCGGGCCGGGTTCGTCGTCAACGCCCTGCTGTTCCCGTACCTCAACAACGCGATCCGGATGTGGGAACACGGCACCGCCTCGATGGCCGACATCGACACCGCGATGACCGGCGGCTGCGGGTTCCCGATGGGACCGTTCGCACTGCTCGATCTCGTCGGCCTCGACACCACGCTGGCGATCCTCGACGCGCTCTACGACGAGTTCCGCGACCCGAACTACGCCGCGGTACCGACGTTGCGCCGCAAGGTCGCCGCTGGCCAGCTCGGCCGCAAGAGCGGCCAGGGCTTCTACCCCTACCGCTGAGCGACCAGGATGGTCGCATGCGCCATCGCGGTCCCGGTGATCCCCCCGACCGGTTGCCCCTCACCCCGCTCGTCGCACCGGTCGAACCTCCCCCCAGCCGGTGGGCGATGCCGGCGGACGGGCCGATCGACGGGAGCGACGTCGTCGCGCTCGGTGCCGACCTCGAGCCCGGCACCCTGCTCGCCGCCTACCGCGCCGGCCTGTTCCCGATGCCGTACGACCGGCGCCGCGTCGCCTGGTTCTCCCCCGACCCGCGCGGCATCGTGCCGCTCAGCGGCCTGCGCGTCACGCGTTCACTGCGCCGCAGCCTGCGCCGATTCGAGGTCTCGATGGACGCCGAGTTCGATGAGGTGATGCGGGCGTGCGCCGACCCCACCCGTCCGGGCGCCTGGATCGACGACGCCTTCGTCGCCGCCTACGGACGGCTACACGAGCTCGGCTGGGCCCACTCGGTCGAGGTGTACGACGACGACGGCCTCGCGGGCGGTCTCTACGGCGTTCGCATCGAGCGGTTCTTCGCCGGCGAGTCCATGTTCCACCGCGCGACCGATGCGTCGAAGGTGGCGCTGGTCCACCTGGTCGAGTGGCTCCGGGCGACCGGGGCGACGCTTCTCGACGTGCAATGGGTGACGCCGCACCTCGCGTCGCTCGGCGCGATCGAGGTCAGCCGGGCCGACTACCTGCGTCGTCTCGCGCTCGCGATCGCACCGGAGCCGTCGTGACTTCGACGGTGAGGGGCCGGGAGAAGTACCCGGTGCCGGTGGGCCGCCACCCACCGGCACCGAGACCGGTCCAACCGTTTGTCCCAGGTGCCGGTTGGAGGGGTTCCCGCCACAAGATCGTGGGCCGGCATGTCGGTCGGACAGGATCTCATCGGCCATCCGCGACGACTCCTTGAGCCATTCCTCGAAAGACGGGTGTCACATGACCCAGCAGCCAGACCGACCGTGGATGATGCGGACCTACTCGGGCCACTCGACGGCCCGGGCGTCGAACGAGCTGTACCGGACCAACCTCGCGAAGGGCCAAACCGGGTTGTCGATCGCCTTCGACCTGCCGACCCAGACCGGGTACGACCCCGATTCGGAGATGGCGCGCGGCGAGGTCGGCAAGGTCGGCGTGCCGGTCGCCCACCTCGGCCACATGCGCGCCCTGCTCGACGGCATCCCGCCGGGGCAGATGAACACGTCGATGACGATCAACGCGACCGCGTCGTGGCTGCTCGCCCTCTACGTCGCCAACGCCGCCGAGCAGGGCGCCGAGCCGGGCGACCTTCGGGGCACGACCCAGAACGACATCGTGAAGGAGTACCTGTCCCGCGGCACATACATCTTCCCGCCCGAGCCGTCGCGACGCTTGATCGTCGACATGGTGGCGTGGTGCGCGGAGCACGCCCCGGCGTGGAACCCGATGAACGTGTGCTCGTACCACCTCCAAGAGGCCGGCGCGACCCCGGTGCAGGAGATCGCCTACTCGCTCGCCACCGCGATCGACGTCCTCGACGCGGTGCGCGACTCCGGCCAGGTGTCCGACGACCGCTTCGCCCAGGTGTTCGCCTCGATCTCGTTCTTCGTCAACGCCGGCATCCGCTTCGTGGAGGAGATCTGCAAGCTGCGGGCGATGACCGAGATGTGGGACCGCATCGGCCTCGAGCGCTACGGCGTCACGGAGCCGAAGGCCCGCCGCTTCCGGTACGGCGTGCAGGTCAACTCGCTGGGCCTCACCGAGGCCCAGCCCGAGAACAATGTGCAGCGCATCGTGCTGGAGATGCTCGGTGTCACGCTGTCGAAGCGAGCTCGCGCCCGCTCGGTGCAACTGCCGGCGTGGAACGAGGCGCTCGGCCTGCCGCGCCCGTGGGATCAGCAATGGTCGCTGCGGATGCAGCAGGTGCTCGCCTACGAGACCGACCTGCTCGAGTACGACGACCTGTTCGACGGGTCGCACGTCGTCGAGGCCAAGACCGCCGAGCTGCGCGATGCCGCCCGGGCCGAGCTCGACGACGTGCTCGGCCTCGGCGGCGCGTTCGCCGCCATCGACACGCTCAAGTCGCGGCTGGTCGCTTCCATGGCCGAGCGGACGCGGCGGATCGAAGCCGGCGATCAGACGGTCGTCGGAGTGAACGCGTTCACCGAGACCGCCGAGTCGCCGCTCGGCGGTGCGGGCGCGATCCTCACCGTCGACCCGGCGGTCGGCGAGGAGATGGTCGCCGACGTGCGAGCGTGGCGGACCGGGCGCGACCAGACCGCCGTCGACGCGGCGCTCGCCGAGCTGGAGCGTGCTGCGCGCGGCGACGACAACGTGATGCCGGCCACGATCGCGTTGGCGAGAGCGGGCGGCACGACCGGCGAGTGGGGGACCCTCATGCGTTCGGTCTTCGGCGAGTTCCGAGCGCCCACCGGCATCGGTGGCGCCCACGGCGGGGCGACCGGCCGCCTGCCAGAGGTCGCATCGAAGGTGCGATCGCTCGCCGGGGGACCGCCGCGTCTGTTGGTGGCCAAGCCGGGGCTCGACGGGCACTCGAACGGTGCCGAGCAGATCGCCGTCGCCGCTCGCGATGCCGGCATGGAGGTGATCTACTCCGGCATCCGCCTGACCCTGGACCAGATCGTCGCTGCCGCCCGCGACGAGGACCCCGACGTGATCGGCGTGTCGATCCTCTCGGGCTCCCACCTGGAGCTCGTGCCCGACTTGATCGGGAAGCTGCGCGCCGAGGGCGTCGAGGCGCCGGTGGTCGTCGGCGGCATCATCCCGGAGGACGACCGCCGAGCGCTCATGGACGCCGGCGTCGCGGCCGTCTACACGCCGAAGGACTTCGAGCTGGCGCGCATCATGTCCGACATCGCCGACCTCGCAGCCGCCCACCGCGCTCGGTGAGCGCAGGCCACCCACCCGTCCCCGTTCATGTCGCGCTCACCCCGCCATGCGGGGGGTGAGCGCGACATGAACGAAGGGGGCGACCGCCGCTCGGTCGCTACTGGTAGGTGATCAGGTCGGGGATCGGATCGAAGGCGCCGGCCAAGATCTCGTCGGGCCGGTAGCGGTCGATGTCCTCGTCGTAGAACAGCTTGAGCCCGTTGCTCCACGGCGGACCGACCTTGAGCAGCGACCACGTGTGCTGCTTCTGCCCGCGCGTGCCGAAACCGTCCATGTGGATCGTGAGCGCGATGCCGGGCGGCTCGATCAGCTGATCACGGTCGAGCACCATCCGCTCCTGGAACTGGTGGACGACGAGCAGCTTCTCGGGGAGCTGTTCCTCGGCGACGATGCCGGCGAGCCACTCGATGACGGCGTTGACCTCGGCGGCGTCGGTCTGGCCGACGAACCCGCCCTGCGGCGGCCGCGGCCGCTGGGTGCGCCACTCGGGGTCGAGCGCGAGGCCGACGTCGGGCTGGCGCAGGAACTCCTCGTAGTACTTCGCTTCGGTCAGGAAGTCCGACCAACCGGGCTGGAGATCGAGGATCAGGTAGTAGCCGTGACGCCGAGCGACGTCGAGGTACTCCTGCACGACCTCGGGCGACGACCGCAGCCGATGCAGTCCGTCGTCGCCGTCGTCGGCCGTCGCCAGGGTCGCGATCAGCTCGAACGCCGGCAGGACGGGCCGGTCGCCGGCCCGCCAGGGCGCGGCGATCTCGGCGAGGCGGGCGGCGGCAGCCTGGGCATCCTGCTCGCCGAGCACGCCCAGGCGGGGCGTGCGGTCGGTGCCGTACATCGCGATCATCCGCCGGTCGGGGAACAGCGTCTGATCCGGGCACCCGGCCCCGCCCGCCGGCGACGCAGGCGCCGTCGTGGACGTCGGCGTCACGCCGGTGACGGTGGTGGCGGGGGCCGTTCCGGCCGACGCCACCAACCACCCCAGCACATCGACGACCACATCGGTCCGGCCGGTGTTCGCCACGCACACCTCACCGCTCGCGCCGAGCGGCACGATCAACGTGCCGGCTCCGACGATTCCGGGCCCGTAGTGCAGCGATCCGTTGCGGCCCGTCGCATGGCCCGGTGCGAACACGTCGAGCTGGCCCGGCTCGAGCGCGCCGTCCGCGGTCACGTCGATCACCGCGGCGATCGCCCCCGTCGGCGCACCGAGCCGATCCGTCAGCGGCACGGCCAACGTCGTCGACTCGGGTCGGACCCCGATGGCGACGTAGCGATCGTCGATGGTGACCCCGCCGGCGCGCGTGTCGACGACGCGCACCGGATCCTCGAAGGCCCTCGCCAGCGCGGCCTCGAACACCCCGACGAGCTCGATCGTCAGGTCGGTCGCGGCGCTCGCGTCGACGCAGACCGAACCGTTCGCACCGACCGGCACGATCGTCGGTCGGGCGTGAACCTCACCCGGCTCGACGGCGACGGTCAGACCGACCTCGGCGTCGCAGGACCGCACCGTGACCACACCCGCAGCCTCGTCGCCGGCGGTCTCGACCGAGAGCACCACCATGGCGCGCGCAGCCACCGTCAGACCGGCTCGTCCGACCAGTGGCACCTCGACCGTGTCGCCGGCGTCCAGCCGGCCGATGTCGGCTTGCTCACCGTCGACCGTGTCGCCATCGGTGGCGAGCACCGAGATGGACCGACCGTCGAACGCGCCCGCTCCGACGAGCCCGATGGCCTCCGCCACCACGTTGACGTCGACCGACGACCGCACGCAGACCCGCCCACCCTCGCCGGCGGTGGCCACCACCTGCTGGGTGGTCGTCGTGCCCGGCTCGACGACGAGCGTCCCGGCGGCCGGAGCGCGCGTTCCGCACGGGTAGACGGTGACCACGCCGCGCTCGTCGCTGCCGGTGCCGCTGAGCTCGACGATCATCGAGCCGCCCTCGGGGACCCCGATCCAGCTCCCCTCCAGCACGGCGGTGCTGTTGGGGTCGAGCCGCCCGTCGGTCGTGCCTTCCATCGGGACGGCCAGCGTGTCGAGCAACGGGTACGGCTCGGTCAGCAGCTGCACACCGGCGTCCGCGCCCGGAGCGGCGGGGGTCGCCGACTCGTCTGACGGACGGGTCAGCCACCACGCGGTCGCACCGGCCGCGACCAGCACGACGACGATCAGCGGAGCGAACCACCGGACCCGCCGGCGGGGTCGGTCGGGCATCACCGCGACGGTCGCCCGGCCGGTACGCACCTCGCCGACGACCGGCTGCGCTGACGGTCACTCATCGGCATCGGCGAAACGATACGGGGCGGGGCAGTTCGAGGCCGAGCGCGGGCGCGTTCAGCCGATCGGGGCCGGAGCCCGCTGGGCGTCGATCCAGGCCTCGAGCGCGGCACCCGACTCGAAGCTGGTGATCAGCGCGTACCGCGGGGCGTCACCGTTGTGGACGACGACGTGCCACAGCCGCTGGGTGTCGACGACGAACCGGGCGCCCTGGTGCAGCGGCACCCGCCGCTCGGTCGCCGGATCGGGCAGACCGTCGGGGCCGTTGTCCATCAGCAGCATGTAGCTGTCGGGATTGTCGGTGAGCTCGACCCACGAGCGCACGACCCACCCCTCGCCGTCGGGGTTGAAGCGGTTGTTGTCGTCGCGGTGGATCGAGCGAATGGCCGTCTCGCGGTCCTGGGGTTCGAGCTTGATGACGCGGACGCGGCCGAAGTTGGCCCCGACCGAGTCGACGTAGGCACGTAGCGTGGGGGCGATCTCGGCGTTGGTCGTCCAGAGTGCGTCCTTGTCGGTCTTGCCCTTGTCCCAGAAGCCGCGGCAGTCGAGCTCGCCGTCGGCGGATGCGATCGGGGCGAAGTTGGTGTCGCCGCCTGACTTCCAGTCCATGTACTCGAGCGACTCCCACTCCGCGGCGGGCACCTCGAGCGGCATCGGGCTCAGCTCGACGACGCCGGTCTCGGCGAGCACCGGCATGCGGTAGTGATCGGTGACCAGTGGGATCTGCACGCTCCAGTGGTCCTGATTCGGCCAGAAGCTCATGCCCCGGAGTCTACGGAGGGCTCGGCCACTCCCCTGCTCATCCTCGTCCGATGCCCAACCGGCTCAGGGCAGCTGCGTCGTCGTGGTCTCGACGGTCGTCGGCAGCTCGTCGACCACGACGACCGCCGGGATCTCGAGCGTCACGCCGGGCTGGACGTTGTTCGGGTCGTCGATGCGATCCGCGTTGGCGGCGATCAACGTCTGGAGCGGCACCTCGAAGCTGCGGGCGATCATGCTCAGGTTCTCGCCCTCCTTCACCGTGTAGATGCGGGTCCGCTCGTCGCGCGCCACCGTCGTCGTGGTGGTCGACGTCGTCGTCCGGATGGGCGGGAGGGTGTCGAGCGCGCTCCCACCGCCGGTCGACCCGCACGCCAGCAGGCTGACGGCGAGCAGGGGCGGGAGAACGACGGCGGAGAGGCGCATGACGTGGTGGGCGGGGGCGGCGGCCGGCCCCTGGCGGATGCCCCGATGGTAGGCCGTGGCGCATAGCCTCGACCAGGTGGTGAGCGCGGCAGAGGCGGCGACGTACCCGGGCGCGAGGGGGCCTGATCGCGTCGTCACCATCGACGCTCGCGGCGTCGCCATCGCCGTCCACGAGTGGGGCGCCCCGGACGCACCACCCCTCCTGCTGGCCCACGGTGGCTTCGACTTCGCCCGTACCTACGACACGTTCGCGCCGCTCCTTGCCGACGCCGGCTGGCGGGTCGTCAGCTGGGACCAGCGCGGCCACGGCGACAGCGGCCGCGCCGAGCTGTACTCGTGGGACGCCGACCTCCGTGACGCCGTGGCCGTGTTCGAATACGCCGCCGGCGACCGACCGGTCGCCGCGCTCGGGCACTCCAAGGGAGGCGGCATGATGATCCACCTCGCCGACTCCCATCCCTTCAGGTTCCGCAAGCTCGTCAACATCGACGGGCTGCCGTCGAACCGCCCGGTCCGCGACATCGCCGAACACGACCGCACGAAGATGCTCGTCGGCGAGGTGCGCGGCTGGCTCGACCATCGGCGTCGCACGGCGGGCGGCCAGCGGAAGCCCGGCACCATCGACGAGCTCGCGCGCCGTCGAGGCCGCATGAACCCGCGCCTGCCGATCGAGTGGCTGCGCTACCTCGTCACGGTCGGGGCCACCGACTCCGATGACGGATGGCGCTGGAAGATCGACCCGTCGATGCGCTTCGGCGGGTTCGGGCCGTGGCGGCCCGAGTGGGGACTCATCCGGCTCGCCGGGCTCGGGCTCCCGTTCTTCGGGATGCTGGTCACCGAACCCGAGGAGATGGGGTGGGGCACGCAGCCCCACGAGATCGAGCCCTACCTGCCCGAAGGTGCCCGGCTCGACCTCATCGACGGCGTCGGCCACTTCGCTCACATCGAACGGCCGATCGACGTCGCGAATCGTGTGCTCGAGTTCCTGGGGCCGCCGGCGTGAGCGTGACGACGATCGTGCACAACCAGATCGAGCTGGCCCTCCACCAGCTACGCGCCGGCGACCCGGACGCCACGCCGCTGCTCGTGCTGCACGGGCTGGGCGAACGGACGCCGAGCGTCGCTCCAAGCTGGGCCGAGACGTGGCCGGGTGCGATCTGCGGCCTCGACTTCACCGGCCACGGTCGATCGACGACGCCGACCGGCGGCGGCTACACCGCCGAGATCCTCCTCGCCGACGCCGACGCCGCGCTCGCCCACCTGGGCGCCGCCACCGTCGTCGGCCGCGGGCTCGGCGCCTACATCGCCCTGCTGCTGGCGGGGGCACGGGCCGATCGGGTCCGCGGTGCCGTGCTCGCCGACGGCCCCGGCCTGTCAGGCGGGCCGTCGACCGCGACGTCGGCGCCGGTGCTGATCGTGGAGCGGTCGGCCGGCACCCCCGACCCCTACGCGCTCGTCGAGCTGGCGCGCGACCTGCGACCGCCCGACTACGCGACCACGTTCGCTCGCCTCGCGGTCGAGGGGTCGGCGCTCGCCGAACCGCTCGCCGTCGCCGCGTCGTTCCAGCCGGAGTGGCTGCGGGCCGTCGCCGACACGCCCGGCGTCGCCGAGCGCAAGGCGGTCGGTGAGGCGTTGGCGCTCTACCGCCCGATCGGCTGACGATCTACGCTCGGGAGGTGCCCGGCTCGCCGTCCAGCGTCCTGATCGCCGTCGCCGCCTTCGCGGCGATGGAGCCGATCACGGCGGCGACCCATCGTTGGGTGATGCACGGCCTCGGCTGGTTCCTGCACCGCAGCCACCACCGCGCCGCGGCGGCGCGCCTCGAGGCGAACGACGCGTTCCCGGTCGCGTTCGCGGCGATCGTGTGCGGCGGTCTGGCGGTCGGCTTCAACGTCGACGGCTGGGCGGTGCTCGTGCCGGTCGGGGTCGGGGTGACGGCGTACGGCGTGGCGTACGCCCTCGTGCACGACGTCGCCATCCACCGTCGCGTCGGCCGTCGGGGCCCGCTCCGTTCGCCGACGCTCAACCGGCTCGCCGACGCCCACCGGCTGCACCACCGGTTCGCCGACGCGCCCTACGGCATGCTCCTACCGGTCGTGCCGCGCCGGGTGCGCGAGCGGGTCGCGTCCGTCCCAGGTCCCTGACGACGCGAACGGCTCGAAGCGGGCGAACAGCTCCTCGCCGTACCAGCCCTCCGCCCGCGTGCGGCGGACGACGTCTCGATGGGCCGGGCCCGCGGTCGCGAACGTACGGGCGTCGGCGAGCGAGTCCCAGAGGCTGAACGTGCCGAGTCGCCAGACCGGCGCCTCGCCGACCCCGACCACCGCCCGCAACCCGGGAGCGCGGTGCAACTCGTCGCGAACCGGCCGACCCGCACGCCCGAAACGACGGTATGCGTTCGGCCGCACGTCGGCCCGGGTGACGACGGCGACGGGTCCGTCGGCCGATCCGCGGTCGATGAGGTCGAGCACGGGCACGCCCCGCCAGGCGCCGTGGCCGCCGATGCCGCGCAGGCGAACGTGCCACGCCTCCTCGGCGCGCTCCCACCGGCGCGCGATCTCGTGTCCGGAGAGGAAAGCGTCGAGGGCCGCCTCGTCGTCCCACACCGCGAACAGGGCCGAGCGGCGCAGGTCGCTCGACGGGGCGGTGTCGTCGCCGCGGCCGGTGCCCAGCAGGCGCCAGAAGCGCAGACCGTCGACGCGCGGCAACCGGCGGCGGTCGGTGCCCAGCCGCGCCATCACGAGGGGCTCGCGCCACGGTCGTTCCCGGACGAGGTGGAACGACGCGATCCCGGTCACATCGGCCATGCTGGCAGGCGTGTCGACACCGCTCGCGATCGTCGTGGTGGTCCTGGCCGGGTACGTGCTCGGATCGATACCGATCGCCGATCTCGTCGCCCGGCGACAGGGTGTGGTCGACCTGCGCGAGGTGGGCGATCGCAACCCCGGCTACTGGAACGCCATGACCCAGCTCGGCCGTGACGCCGCCCTGCCGGTGTTCCTCGGCGACGTCGCCAAGGGGGCTGCGGCAGCGGGCGTCGGACTGGCCCTCGCCGCCGACGACCAGTGGTGGCTGGGCTACCTCGGCGGTGGCGCGGCGATGGTCGGACACTCGTTCCCGGCGTTCGCCCGATTCCGGGGCGGCCGCAGCGTGCTGGCGTTCGTCGGCGCGGCTTCGGTCCTCGCTCCTGCGGCGGCGGTGTGCGGGTGGGCGGTGCTGGGCGCGATCTGGCTCTGGTCGCGTCGGTTCGACTGGGCGGCCCGGGGCGGCGTGACGACGTTCCCGATCTGGCAGCTGCTCATCGAGGGGCCATACCGAACAGCGGCCACCGGCGCGCTCATGACCTTCGTCGGGGCGCGCTTCGGGATGGCCGCGATCAGGTCGCGTACGAGCGACCCCGCCACACCTGACGCCGGCTCGCCGCACTGACCACCAAGGCGCCGACAGCGAGCGGGTCGGCGAGCGGCGACGCCCAGTACGCGAGATCGCGCCGCCCGTAGGCCCGGGCCGTCGCCACGACCGTGCCGACGCGGACCGCCAACGCCGCCGCGTCGACCACGTCGGCTCGACGCGTCAGCAGCCGACCCAGCGGAAGCACCATGACGAGCGCGAGCAGCGCGATGTCGAAGAGCCTTCTGGTCCGCGAGTCGAGACCCGGCAGACCGAGTGACCGCCCCCACCCGCGCCACGTGTCGGGCAACGAGTCGTACATGCGCACCTCGAGCACGTCGGCGCCGTCCAGGAAGTCGACCTGCCAGCCGATCGAGGCGAGCCAGCGGGCCAAGGCGACGTCCTCGACCACCGAACCGGCGACGGGCGCGAGCCCGCCCACCTCGAGCAACGCCTCGCGGCGGAACGCCAGGCACTGACCGTTCGCCAGCGCCCGGTGCGACGCCGGCGGAGGCAGCTGACCCGGCGGGCCGAAGCGGTAGACGATCGTCGCCAGCATCGCGGGGTGCAGCCACCGCGCCCCGGGCGTGGGGCAGTCGAATCGCGCGCCGACCGAGATCAGATCCGAACCGTCGGCGATCGCGCGGGTGACCAGCGCGACCGCCAGGTCGGCCTCGGGAACGGTGTCGGCGTCGAGGGCGACGACCCACTCACCCGTGGCCGCTGCGATGCCCTGCTGCAGCGCCCACGCCTTGCCGGCCCAGCCGTCAGGGCGGGGGCCGCCGGTCAGGACCTTCGCCCCACGCTCGGCCGCCATCGCAGCCGTGCCGTCGGACGACTGGTCGTCGACGACGATCACCTCGTCCACGCCGTGCATCGCGTCGAGCGCATCGAGCAGCGGACCGATGCGGGCCGCTTCGTCACGCGCCGGCACGACGACGGAGATCGACGACGCGCCGTCGGCCCGGTCACCGCCCGGAGGCGGTGTCACCGGCGGGCGCATCCGGGCACCCTTCGCCAGGCGAGCGGCGACGACCGCCACCGCACCCGCGCGCAGAATCGTCAGCGGCGTCGGCTTCATGCGCGCTCCGCGACGAGGTCGGCGACGATGCGGGCGCCGGTGACGACGAGCGGCAGCCCGCCGCCGGGGTGCGACGACCCGCCGACGAGGTAGAGACCGTCGACGGGCCCGACGTTGTTCGGACGCTGGAACGCGGCACGCTTGCCGTTCGACGACGTTCCGTAGATCGCGCCCCCGATCGCCCGGTAGCGGGCCTCGAAGTCGGCCGGCACCAGCGTGCGGGTGTACTCGATGCGGTCGCGCAGGTCGATGCCTCGTTCGGCCAGGCGGTTGAGGACCGCAGCCGTCATCAGCTTGCGGTCGATGCCCGTGGCCGGCGGCGTGTTGATGAGCAGGCACCAGTTCTCGCAGTCGCGCGGTGCCTGGCTGGGGTCGGTCGTCGACGACACGCAGGCGTAGACGGTCGGGTCGACCGCCATGCGCCCGGCGTCGAGGTACCGGAACTCATGGCGATCGTGCAGTGAGAAGAACACGTTGTGGTGGGCGATGTCGTCGGTCCGGCCGCGGACTGCGGCGCACACGACGAACGCGCTCGTCGACATCCCGGCCTTGTCGAGGGCCTTGGCCTCCTTCGGGTGCGGCAACAGGTCGACGTAGAGGTGGGCGGCGTCGACGTTGGCGACGACGATGTCGGCCGCTTCGCTGCCGCCGTCGGCGAGATCGACGCCCGTGACCCTGCCATCGTCCGTCACGATGCGGCCGACGTCGGTGCCGAGGCGGATGTCGACGCCCGCCGAGCGCGCCACCCGATCCAGCGCTTGGCCGAGCTTGCCGAGCCCACCCATCACGTGCCAGCAGCCGTGGGCCTGCTCGATGTGTGGGATGCACGCCAGCGTCGCCGGCGCCTTGTACGGCGAGGAGCCCGAATAGGTGGCGTAGCGGCCGACGAGTTGTTGCAGGCGAGGGTCGTCGAAGTACGCGGCCGCCGCTTTCGCCAGCGTGCGATTGCCGTCGATGCGGGCGAGATCGCGCGGTGACGTCATCCGCGAGACGAGCGACCAGGCCGACCCCATCGGGCCGGCCAGGAACGTCCGCTCGCTGACGTCCCAGATCTCTCCAGCGTGCTCGATGAACCGTCGCCAGGCGTCGCCGGCGCCCGGGCTGAACGCCTCGACCGCCGCGGGGGTGGCCGCGGGGTCGTCGGGGATCTGCAGGACCGAACCGTCGGTCCAGCGGTACCTGAACTGGGGGTCGAGCCGGACGACCTCGACCTGGTCGGCGAGTCTCGTGCCTGCCAGACCGAAGAGATCGTCGAAGAGGTGGGGCAGCGTCAGGAGCGACGGACCGATGTCGAACGACCATCCGCCCTCCTCGAGGCTGGCCAGCTTGCCGCCGGTGATCGGGTTGCGCTCGAACACGACCACGTCGTGTCCGGCCGCGGCGAGGCGGATCGAGGTCGCCAGACCGCCGACCCCGGCTCCGATCACGACCGCCCTCACGACCGCCGTCCTAGCAGGCGCACCACGGCCGCGACGGCGACCGGCAGCATCGCGACGCCGCCGACGGCGGCGACCAGCCGGTCCCGGAAGAACGCCGCGAACCCGAGCGTCTCCATCGCCGCCATTCCGGCGTACTCGCCGACGAGTGCCGGGTCGGGCTCGTCGGGCGGGAGCGTCAGCTCGAGCAACGCCATCACGGCCAACCCGGTCGCGAACCAGCCGGCGAAGTTCCGCAGCGGGATCCCCCGATACCGGCCGCCGTCGCGCCACCGCCAGTACCCCTCGCCCACCATCTGCGGATCGAGGAACAGGTCCCAGGCGGCGAGCGCGCCCGCCCCGCCCACGATCCGCCTGCCCGCCGTCGAACGGTCACCGAGCGCGGCATGCACCGTCTCGCGCGCCGGCACCGCCATCGCGAACCACGCCATCGGCACGATGACGGGCACACCGTCGATCTGGGGCCGCAGTGCGTCGGTGTAGGCATAGTGGCCGAACGGCCGCCCGGTCCGGACGCCGAGGCGCTCGATCGCACCGGTCGTAGCGAGCGTCCCGCCGGCGGCCACGGCCGTGCGGACCGCCCCGAACCTCCGCCAGGACCCGGCTCCCGTGGTGGCCGTCAGCCCGACGACCACGATGTGGGAGAGCAGGCGTCGCGCTGCCCCGCGCGGCGGACTGAGCGGGGTCGCCACCATCGCGAGCCAGGTGATCGTGGCTGCGACGGTCGCGGTCGAGCGCGCCGCCGGTGATCCCATCGCCCGAGCATGCCACCTGTCGTCGCCGCCCGCCGCGCCGAGCCGGCGGCGTCAGCCTCCGGTCGTCGTGGTGACGTCGGTCGTCGTTGCGTCGGTGGTCGACGTCGTCGGCGTCAGCCTCCGGTCGTCGTGGTGACGTCGGTCGTCGTTGCGTCGGTGGTCGACGTCGTCGACGTCAGCCTCCGGTCGTCGTCGTCGCGTCGGTGGTCGACGTCGTCGACGTCGACGCCGGCGGCTCCGTCGTGGTGGTCGTCGTCGTGGTGGTGGACGTGGTGGACGTGGTGGTGGACGTGGTGGTGGGCGATGACGTGGTCGTGGTGGTCGACGTGGTGGTGGGCGCCGTCGTCGGGATCGGTGGCGGCGTGGTGGTGGCGGGGGCCGCGACCACGACGGTGCGGCACCCGAGCCGTGTCGGCGGACCGCCCGCCGAGTCGAGCGCCTCGACGCAGACGGTCCGTTCCCCGCCGGGGGCGTCGATCGAGACGACGAAACCGTGCAAGCCACCGTGGGCGGGGTACGACGCGGCCGCGACCGCGTGCTCGCGATCGGCCGTCCCGCCCCCGCGCTCGACGCCGTCGACGAGCACGCGCACGCCGATGGCAGTCTCGACGTCGGGATCGATCGCCCAACCGCGCACCTCGACGTGTCCGGCTCGAGGTGACGACGCCGACTCGAGTGCGCCGGTCGGTGTGGGGTCGATCGTCACGGAGCGGCAGCCGAGCGGCGTTCGCGACAACCTGAGGTCGTCGACGGCGCGCACGCAGACCTCGTGGGCACCGGCGGGCACCGGCACCCGGTGAGCGAAGCCGCGCCGCTGTCCGAGGTCGGGACGGGCGGCGGCGACGTCGGGGCGCTCCCATCCGGTGTTGGCGACGGCTGTCAGCGTGCCGTCGACCAGAACCTCCACGGTGGTCGGTTGCCGGTGGTCGACGTCGCCGGCCCAGCCGCCGACGATCACCCCGCCCGGCGCGCGCAGCCATGCGTCGAAGGCGCCCTCGGCCCGGCGGTTCACGAGCACGGGCCGGCCGCGCTCGAACCGCAACGGCTCGGCGTGCAGCGGCCGGTGCCCGCCGTTCTGGTACCCGATGCCCGCGACCCACGCGTGGTAACCCATCCAGACCTGGCCGCGCCCGTCGGTCGTGAAGCTCTGACCACCGGGGCCGTCGGCACCATCACCGGACGACAGCCACGCACGATCGATCGTGACCTTGTGACACGGTCCGAGCGGCCCGTCGCACTCCGCGTACCCGATCGCGTACCGACGATCGGTCCACCAGTTGCCCGAGTAGAAGAGCAGCAGCTGCCCGCCAGCGTCGACCATCGCCGGGTTCTCGATCCCGTAGCCCTCCCACGGCTGCGTCGAGGCGAGGAGGGGCGTCTCGTTCGACAACGCCAACGTCCGCGTGTCGAGCGTCGCCCCGATCAGCTGTTGACCGCCGCCCTTGACCCGCTTCCAGTACAGGTAGGCGCCGCTGCGGTCGACGAACAGGTACGGGTCGATCGCGCCCTGGCCGGAGCACACGACCGGTCCACCCGTCGACCGGTACGGGCCCGTCGACGACGAGGCCACGAACAGCCCGATGCAGTGTCGAGCGTGGGTGGCCGAGCGCACGGCCACCGCCATCACCCAGCGGCCTCCGATCGGAGCGACCGACGGGGCCCAGGTCAGGCCCGGTCGTCCCCAGGACGGCAGCACCGGGAGGGCGTCCGTCGGCTCCGACCAGTTCGCCAGGTCGGCACTGATCCGCACCGGCACGTGGAATCCGCCGCTGTTCGTCGAAAAGAGGAGGTAGCGACCGTCGGCGGCGACCAGCTGCGGATCGGGTGTGTCGGCGTGGATCGTCGGAGGACGCAGCGGCTGGCGGTTCGGCACCGGTGGCGGTGGCACGTACGAGGCCGCCTCGGCCTCGATCGCCGCCAACTCGTCGTCGTCGAGCACCTCGCCGGTCGCGCCACGGATCTCCGGCGGGACCGCGACCACGATCGGCTCGAGCGACACCGTCGTCGACGCGAGGGCGGCGTCCGCGAGTTGATCGGGCGGCGGCGCAGTGAGCGGGATCGAGGTCGGCGGTGCACTGGTGGTGGTGACGAGCGCGGTGGTCGTGGTCTCCGCCAGCGACGCCGTGGGTACGTCCGTGGTCGCGGCGGCGGTGCTCGGCGGCGTGCCGGGCGTGGAGCTCGCGGGTGCCGCGGACGGGTCGGCCCCGGCGGCGAGGGTGATACCGGCCATCACCAAGGCGACGACGGCGACGCC
>JBFHJC010000027.1:0-23497 GCA_041596155.1 Ilumatobacter sp.
CGACAGGCGTCACGAAACGTGCCAGGCACCTTTCATCACATCATGCCGCCCATGCCACCCATCGGATCCATGCCGCCGCCGCCCATCGGAGCCGGGGGCTCGGGCTTGTCGGCGACCAGGCACTCGGTGGTGAGCACGAGGGCCGCGATCGACGCTGCGTTCTGCAGGCCGGCGCGGGTGACCTTGGCCGGGTCGATGATGCCGGCCTTGACCATGTCGACGATCTCGCCGGTCGACGCGTCGAGACCGTTGGAGCCGGTCTCGGACTCGATCGCCCGCACCATGACCGAACCCTCGAGACCGGCGTTCTCGGCGATGTTCTTCGCCGGCGCGGTCAGCGCCTCCCAGACCAGCTTGGCGCCGGTCTGCTCGTCGCCCTCGAGCGAATCGACGACAGCCTGGACAGCCGGACGGGCCCGGATCAGGGCGGTGCCGCCACCGGCGACCACACCCTCTTCGATCGCGGCGCGAACCGAGCTGACCGCGTCTTCGATGCGGTGCTTCTTCTCCTTGAGCTCGACCTCGGTGGCCGCGCCGACCTGGATGACGGCGACGCCACCGGCCAGCTTCGCGAGGCGCTCCTGGAGCTTCTCACGATCCCAGTCGGAGTCGGTGTTCTCGATCTCGGCCTTGATCTGGTTGATGCGGCCCTTCACGTCGTCCTCGGTTCCGCCACCGTCGACGATGGTGGTGTTGTCCTTGGTGATGATGACGCGCTTGGCGGTGCCGAGCAGATCGAGCGTCGTGTTCTCGAGCTTCAGACCGACGTCCTCGCTGATGACCTGACCACCCGTGAGGACGGCCATGTCCTGCAGCATCGCCTTGCGGCGGTCGCCGAAGCCCGGGGCCTTGACGGCGCAGGCGTTGAACGTGCCACGGATCTTGTTCACCACGAGCGTCGCGAGCGCTTCGCCCTCGAGGTCCTCGGCGATGATGACCAGCGGCTTGCCGGTCTTCATGACGCCTTCGAGCACCGGGAGCATCGCCTGGACGGTCGAGATCTTGCCCTGGTTGAGCAGGATGTAGGCGTCCTCGAGCACCGCTTCCTGGCGGTCGGGGTCGGTGACGAAGTACGGCGACAGGTAGCCCTTGTCGAACTGCATGCCCTCGGTGAACTCGAGCTCGGTGCCGAACGTGTTCGACTCCTCGACGGTGACGACGCCGTCCTTGCCGACCTTGTCGATCGCCTCGGCGATGACCTCGCCGATCGAGCTGTCGGCGGCCGAGATGGTGGCGACGTTGGCGATGTCGGACTTGTCGTCGACGTCCTTCGCCTGGCTCGAGATCGAGTCGACGGCGGCGGCGACGGCCTTCTCGATGCCCTTCTTCACGGCCATCGGGTTGGCGCCGGCGGCGACGTTCCTCATACCGATGCGCACCATCGCCTGGGCGAGCACGGTGGCGGTGGTGGTGCCGTCACCGGCGATGTCGTCGGTCTTGGTGGCGACCTCCTTCACCAGCTGGGCGCCCATGTTCTCGAACGGGTCGTCGAGCTCGATCTCCTTGGCGATCGAGACGCCGTCGTTGGTGATGGTGGGGGCGCCGAACTTCTTGTCGAGCACCACGTTGCGGCCCTTCGGGCCGAGCGTGACGCGGACGGCGTCGGCGAGCTTGTTGACGCCGGCCTCCAGCGAGCGGCGGGCTTCGTCGTCAAACTTGAGCATCTTGACCATGCGTGAATCAGTCCTTCGTGTTCGTGCGTTCGGGGGTCGGTTGGTGGGCGGTCAGCTCTCGACGACCGCGAGCACGTCGCGGGCGTTGAGGACGAGGAGCTCCTCGCCGTCGACGGTGACCTCGGTGCCGCCGTACTTCGAGTAGAGGACGGTCTGACCGACCTCGATACCGACGGGGATCAGCTCGCCGGTCGACTCGGCACGCTTGCCGGGGCCGACGGCCAGCACGGAACCCTGCTGCGGCTTCTCCTTGGCGGTGTCGGGGATGACGAGACCGGATGCGGTCTGGGTCTCGGCCTCGTTGGGCCTGACGACGATGCGGTCATCCAGCGGCTTCAGGTTCATGGGTGCATGCCTCCGTTGGCGTGTCACGGTTGGGTGGGACCTTGCGGGGCGAGCGTTAGCACTCGCCCCGTGCGAGTGCCAATGCTAGACCGGTCACCCCGCCGTTAGCAACCGGACGTCGAGAGTGCTAACCACCTTTCGCCCGGGTCGGGGGACCGGGTCCGCGAGGGTGCGAGGACCCGGCCAGGACGGTGGCGGCGGCCTGGTCAGCCGCGGGTGGGGCGCGGACCGCCCCCGACGACCGTGACGCCGCAGGCTCGCAGAACGCCGACCGTCTCGGCGAGCGGCAGGCCGATCACGTTGCTCGCACTCCCCTCGATCCGGTGGACGAGCGCGCCGCCGGCGCCCTGCATCCCGTAGGCGCCGGCCTTGTCCAGGTGCTCCCCCATCGACAGGTACCAGTCGATGCCCTCGTCGCTGAGGCGGGCGAACGTCACCGCGGTCGTGACGACCGCCTCGTGCACACCGCCGGCGGTCCACCCGACGACCGCGGTGTGCACCCGGTGGGTTCGCCCTGCGAGTCGCTCGAGCATCCGGCGGGCGTCGTCGTCGTCGCCCGGCTTGCCGAGCACCTCGCCATCGAGATCGACCGTCGTGTCGGCGGCGAGGACGGCGACGCCGCCCGGGCGGCCGAGCCGCTCGGAGACGGTCTCGGCCTTGGCGCGGGCGATCCGCTCGACGTAGCCGATCGGCGCCTCGCCGCCGAACCAGGACTCATCGACGTCGGCCGGCTCGACGCGGAACGCCAGCCCGATCGTGCGCAGCAGGTCGTGTCGGCGCGGTGACCCCGACGCCAGGATCAGCTCCATCAGGTCGATCAACGCGGCGCGCGCGAGGCGCGGACCGGCGTCGGCGGCCCCGGCATCACGCGAGCGACGTTCGGGCGATCAGCCGCGGGCGGACTGGATGGCGGCCCAGACGCGCTCGGCGGTGCACGGCATGTCGATGTGGGTCACGCCGAGGTGTGACACGGCGTCGACGACCGCATTGTGGATGGCCGGGGTGGAGCCGATGGTGCCCGACTCGCCGATGCCCTTGGCGCCGAGCGGGTTGCGCGGGCTGTCGGTCTCGGTGTTCGAGGTCTCGAAGCTGCACAGCTCGGCCGCCGACGGGATCGCGTAGTCCATCAGGTTCGAGGTGATCGGGTTGCCGTCGGCGTCGTACTGCACGTGCTCGTACAGCGCCTGGGCGGCGCCCTGGGCGATGCCGCCGTGCTGCTGGCCGCGCACGAGCAGCGGGTTGAGGATGCGCCCGCAGTCGTCGACCGCGACGTGACGCAGCATCTTCACCCCGCCGGTCTCGGTGTCGACCTCGACGACCGACACGTGGGCCCCGAAGGGGAAGGTCGAGTCGGTGCCGTCGAAGTCGAGCTCGTGGCGGAGCGCACCCGCCTCCATGCCGTCGGGCAGCTTCGATGCGTCCTTCGACGCCGCCGCGAGGTCGGCCCACGAGACGCTGTTGGCGGGCACGCCGGCGACCTGCAGGCCACCGTCGCCGACCACGATGTCGTCGGCCGACGCCTCAAGCATGTGGGCGGCGATCTGCTTGGCTCGGTCGAGGACGCCCTCCGAGGCGAGATGGATCGCACTACCGGCGGTCTGCAGCGACCGCGAACCGAGCGTGCCGGCGCCACGCGACACCTTCGCCGTGTCGGAGTTGACCAGCGTGATCTTGTCCATCGGGATGCCGAGCACGTCGCTCGCCAGCATCGCGAACGCCGTCTGGTGGCCCTGGCCGTGCACGCTCGTGCCGGCGAACACGGTCGCCGAGCCGTCGTCGTTGACCTCGCAGGCGCCGAATTCGACGTGCAGCCCGACGGGAGCCGTCACCTCGACGTACGCCGAGACGCCGATGCCGAGCTGCTTGGTGTCGCCCGACTCGCGCCGACGGGCCTGCTCGGCCCGCAGATCGGCGTAGCCCGCAGCCTCGAGGACGGCATCGAGCGCCTTCTCGTACTCGCCGGAGTCGTAGTTCCCGCCCGTGATCGTGGTGAGCGGGAACTGATCGGGCTGGAGGAAGTTGACGCGACGGATCTCGGCCGGATCCATGCCGATCTGATCGGCGGCGACGTCGAGGACGCGCTCGATCAGCTGGGTCGCCTCCGGACGACCGGCGCCGCGGTACGCGCCGACGGTCGTGTTGTTGGTGAGCACCGTCTTGGCGTCGAAGCGGACCTTGGGGATGTCGTACACGCCGACCGACATCATCTGGGTCAGCATCGGCAGGATCGCACCGATCGCCGGGTACGCCCCGGCGGCGGCGAGCACCGTGCCGTCGAGTCCGACGATCTTGCCGTTGTTGTTGACGCCGAGGCGAGCGGTCATCACGTAGTCGCGCCCATGCACGAGCGACACCATGTCCTCGGAGCGGGCCTCGACCCACTTCACGGGCTTGTTCAGCTTGCGGGCTGCGGCCGCGGCGACGAGGTGTTCGATGTAGCCGGCCGCTTTGGGACCGAAGCCGCCGCCGACCCACGGGCACACGATGCGGAGGTTGTCGGCCTCCATGCCGAGCATCGGGGCGTAGCCGGCGTGGATGCTGTGCGGTGCCTGATGCGAGATCCACAGCGTCAGCTGGTCGCCGTCGGGCACGGCGACGATGCCGTTGTTCTCCATCGGCACGCCGGCGAGCCGCTGGCTCACCATCGTCACCTCGGCGACGGCATCGGCGCCCTCGCACGGATCGGCACCGTCGCCCTCCGGCGGGAACTGGCTCGCGAAGCAGATGTTCGAGCCGGTGTCGGGGAAGAGCAGCGGCGCGTCGGGCTTGAGGCCGTCGGCGGCGTTGATGATCGCCGGCAGCGGGTCGATGTCGACCATGACCTCCTGGGCGGCGTCGGCGGCCTGAGCGGCCGACTCGGCGACGACTGCGGCCACGACGTCGCCGACGAACCGCACCCGCTCGCTCGCGAAGATCGGTCGGTTGAACGAGTCCGGCAGCATCGGGAAGCCTTGGAAGCTCGGCAGCCCGAGGTCGTCGCCACCGGCGTGGTACACCGCCACGACACCGGGCATCGACTCGGCGCCCGACACGTCGATCGACCCGATCGTGCCGTGGGCGACCGGCGAGCGCACGAACGCCACGTGCAGCATCCCCGTCTCGACGAGATCGTCGACGTACTTGCCGTCTCCCGTCAGCAGCGTCGGATCCTCCAGGCGCTGCACCGCGTTGCCCAGGATCGAGCCAGAACCAGCCATGTCGAGACTCCTGTCGTCGAGCTTCCCCAAAGTGCGGTGGCGGTGCGGGCGCGAGCGCACACACCGATCACTCGGGACCGATCCTTGCCGGTGCAGGTCAGGGTGTCAATTTCGGCGGGGCCACCGCCACCACGGCCCACCGTGCGCCCGCCTCGGCGATGAACCGGCAGACCTCGTCGAGTCCCGCCGTGTGCTCCTCACCGCCGGGCGCGCCGCCGCGACGAGCCCGGCGACCCGGCCGTGGCAGCGCTGGTCCGAGCGTCGCGTTCAGCCTCCCGACAACGCCAGCACGTGACCGTCGTCGGGCACGGTGACGTCGTCGAGGTCGTCGAGGTAGCGGTCGGGCAGGGCGACCTTGATCGGGCCGTTCGTGTGGCCCCGCTTGACGCGCTCGCCGCCCTCGACCAGCCCGAGCGACGCGTCGAGCTCGCACACGCGGTCGTCGAGCTCGCCGAGGGTCGACACCTGCGACAGCTCGCGTCGCGCGACCGGACCGACCGGATAGCCCGACAGGTACCACGACGTGTGCTTGCGGAAGTCGCGCATCGCGTGCTCCTCGCCGCCGAAGCCGTCGTAGTGGTCGACGAGCAGGCGGGCGTGGCGGCGCATCGCTGCGACGACGTCGCCGAGCCGGCGTGGCGCCGGCGCCGGGCGTCCGTTGAGCACCTCGATCAGGTCGCCGAACAGCCACGGCCGGCCGAGACAACCCCGCCCGACCACGACGCCGTCGCAGCCGGTGTGGCCCATCATCGCCAGCGCGTCCGTCGCCTCCCAGATGTCGCCGTTGCCCAGCACGGGGATGTCCGGCACGGCGGCCTTCAGCTCGCCGATCGCGTCCCAGCGGGCGTCACCGGCGTAGTGCTGCTCGACCGTCCTGGCGTGCAGCGCGATCCACGCCACGCCCTCGTCGGCGCAGATCCGGCCCGCGGTGGCATCGGTGCGCAGCTCGTCCCAGAGGCCCATCCGGAACTTGGCGGTCACGGGCACGCCGTACGGCTCGGCCGCCCGCACGGCCGCCCGCACGATGGTGCGCAGCAGGGCCGGCTTGGCCGGCACCGCGGCTCCTCCCCCCTTGCGGGTGACCTTCGCCGCCGGGCAGCCGAAGTTGAGGTCGAGATGGTCGACGAGGCCCTCGTCGCACACCTGATGCACCGCCCGGGCGAGCATGTCGGGGTCGCTGCCGTAGAGCTGGAGGCTGCGCGGCGACTCGTCCGCGCCGAACCGCATCATCGTCATCGTCTTGTCGTTGCGGTACACAACGGCCGTCGCCATGACCATCTCGTTCACGTACACCAAGTCGGGGCCGTACGAGCGGCACATGGCGCGGAACGCGCGGTTCGTCACGCCCGCCATCGGCGCGAGCACGACAGGGGCGGCTGGGGAGAACGATCCGATCCGCAGGGGCAACATGGCCCCCCCAAGGTACCGGCGCCCGCCCAGGACGCCGTTCGACACCGCGCGAGGATGGACGCGTGCCGACGCTACGTTCGACCGACTGCGCGACCAAGCGCGATGCGTTCGGCGCGTACCGGGCCGCCGGTTCGGCGCGTGTGCTCGCGCTCGCGGCGACGGTGCTGATCGCCGCCCGTCTCCTCGTCGGCGGCTGGGGCCGCGGCGACCTGATCGTCGTTGCCGGAACGCTCCTGCTGACCGGACCGATCGAGTGGATCATCCACAACTTCCTCCTCCACGCGCCGCTCGACTCGTGGACGACCCGCCGACTCGGCACCGGAACCGGCCATCACCAGCACCACCTCGACCCGCCGGCGATCGAGTGGCTGCTGCTGCGCGGCGTCGACGCCGCGGTGTTCGTCGTGGCGTTCGGTGCGGTCACCGCGGCGTGGACACTGCCGCTGCTGGCGGTCACGGGTTCGGCCATGCTCGGCCCGTTCCTCACCGCTTGGACGCTGGCTGCGGTCGGTCTCGCCCACTACGAGTGGGTCCATCTGCTCGTGCACACCAGGTACCGGCCGCGTACGCGGTACTACCGCCGCCTCGCCCGCAACCATCGGCTCCACCACTTCCGCAACGAGGCCTACTGGCTCGGTGTGACATCGAACCTCGGCGACCGGGTGTTCGGCACCTATCCGGCGTCACGGTCGGACGTCCCCCTCAGCGAGACGGCGCGCACGCTCGGTGCCGAGGTGTCGGGCGGGTAGCACGCGCGCCGGTCAGCCGTCGAGCACCGGCAGCTTGAGGTTGGGGAAGGCGCCGACGTCGAGATCGGTCGGCCCGTCGCTGGCGAGCCGGTGCCACCCGGCAGCGGCGATCATCGCCGCGTTGTCGGTGCACATCGATCGGCTCGGTAGGAACCCGCGCACCCCGTCGGTCGCGCAGGCGCCGAGCAGCTCCTCGCGGAGCAGCGAGTTGGCGGCGACGCCGCCGCCGAGCACGATCCCCTTCGCCCCGACGAGCTGAGCCGCCCGTCGTGCCTTGCGCACCAGGACGTCGACCACTGCCATCTGGAACGACGCCGCGACGTCGGCCGATGCGACGTCGGGGTGCTTGCGGACGTAGTTCATGACCGCGGTCTTGAGCCCGCTGAAGCTGAAGTCGAGGTTGTCGGGGTCGTCGGTCATCGCCCGCGGGAACGCGATCGAATCGGGATCGCCGTTCAGCGCCGCGTCGTCGATCGCCGGCCCGCCGGGGTAGCCGAGGTCGAGGAAGCGGGCGACCTTGTCGAACGCCTCGCCGGCAGCGTCGTCGATCGTCTGGCCGAGCAGCCGGTACCGGCCGTGCCCTTGCATCTCCACGAGCATCGTGTGCCCGCCCGACACGAGCAGGACGACGAGCGGGAACTCGAGCGAGGAATCCTCCAGGAACGCCGAGTAGAGGTGCGCCTCCATGTGGTTGACGGCGACGAACGGCACGTCCCACGCGAGCGCCAGCGCCTTGCCGGCCGAGATGCCCACGAGCAGCGCACCGATCAGCCCGGGTCCGACGGTGCAGGCGACGGCATCGATGCGCGACTCGTCGACGCCCGCCTCCACGATCGCCCGGGCCACCACCGGATTGAGGGCGTCGAGATGGGCGCGGCTGGCGATCTCGGGCACGACGCCACCGAAGTCGGCGTGCACCTCGATCTGGCTCGACACCACGCTCGACACCACGTCGTTGCCACCCATCACGAGCGCCGCGGCGGTCTCGTCGCAGCTCGTCTCGATGCCGAGCACGAGCGTCGACGCGTCCGGCGTCACCGCCCTCATCGTTCCTCCTCCAGCCGCGCCAGCCGCTCGGCGTACTCGGCGTCGTCGATGTCGTGACACCACATCACGATGGCGTCCTCGTTGCCCTCGTAGTAGCGGCGACGCACCCCAGCCGGCGCGAAGCCGAACTGCCGGTACATCTCCTGGGCCCCGGTGCTCGACGCCCGGACCTCGAGCGTCCAGGCCACGCAGCCACGCTCGATCGCCGCTCGGGCGAGGTGCGCCATCAGCCGCGTCGCGACGCCGCGGCGACGCGCGGTCTCGGCGACCACCACGTTGGTGATGTGCGCCTGGTGCCCGTCGGCGTCGTGGACGATCCACAGCCCGGCATACCCGACGACGGCGCGGCCACGACGTGCGACGACGTAGTACCGCGACCCGTGGCGGACGTGATCGAGCTCGCTCTCGAACACCCGACGGGACCACGAGGTCGGGTACGCGGCCTCCTCGATCGGCATGATCGCGCGCAGGTGGCGGCGCCGCATCGGTTCGATCACCAACTCGGCGGTGTCGCGCGCCGCGAATCGTCGCGGTACGACGTTCACGGCCGGCTCGCTCTCGTCGACCAGTTGATCTGGGCGTCGGGCGCCCGCAGGTAGACCGGCTCGATCTCGGCGGGCCGGAGCCACTCCTCGCGCAGCGCGCGGGCATGCGCGAGCTGCACGAGCGCGCCGGCCGGCGGATGCACCGGCCCCGAGATCTCGCACCGGAACCCCTCGACGATCTCGTCGCGGTACCGCTCGGCGCCGTCGCCGACGCACAGGGTGTCCTGGCTGCGGGCGAGCAGGTCGGCCACCAGGTCGCCGGTCGGGCCGACCGTCGGCGGCGACACCTGCTGCACCCCACCCGGCACCTGTCGGTACATGCTCCAGAACACCTCTCCCTTGCGAGCGTCGATCACCGGCACGACGACGCGGTCGGTGTGGCGACACGGGAAGGCCAACAGGTCGAGTGAGCTGATGCCGATCATCGGGAGCCGCAGCGCCAGGGCGAGCGCCTTGGCGGTCGACAGCCCGACCCGCATGCCGGTGAACAGGCCCGGGCCGATGTCGACGGCGATGCACCCGAGCTCCGCGAGCTCGATGTCGGCCTGACGACACACGAACTCGATCGCCGGCGTCAGGATCTCGGCGTGGCGCCGGCCGCGCGCGACCTCGAAGGTCGCGATGACGCCCTCGTGGCCGCCGATCGACACGCCGACCTGCTCGGTCGCGGTCTCGATGCCGAGGATCAGCATCGCCACTCCCCCAACGCCTCGGTGACGCGATCCCAACGTCCGGCCCACACCGACCCGGTCGCGTCGACCTCGACGAGCCGGGGCACGTCGGAGCAGGCCGACAGATCGATCGGCTCGGGTTGGTCGTCGCCGTCGTCGTCGGGATCGTCGAGCTCGAGCCGGACCGTGAGGTGGTCACCGAGCGCCGCCGCTGCGACGTCGCCCCACTCGACCAGCACGATGCCGCCGAACTCGGCGAGCTCGTGGAGCGCCAGCTCCTCGACGTCGTCGGTCGTGTCGAGCCGGTACAGGTCGACGTGGTGGAGCGTCAGCTTGCGACCCGGGACCGGGTGGCTGTGCACGATCGTGAACGTCGGGGACGTGATCGGCTCGGTGATGCCGAGCGCAACGCCGAAACCCTTCGCGAACGCGGTCTTCCCGGCGCCCATCTCGCCCGCCAGCACGATCACGTCGCCGGCGCGCGACAACCGCGCCAGTGCGCCGGCGATGGCGTGGGTCGTGGCGAGCGTGTCGGCGCGCAGCAGCATGTCGTCGACGATGCTACGACCCCGGCACCTGTTCGGGGACCCTGCGTCGGGGCACGCGCGCGCTCACCCCGCACACGATCTCGTAGCCGATCGTTCCGAGGCGGTCGGCCCACTGCTCGGCCCTGATCCGCTCGTCACCCTGGGAACCGATCAACACCACCTCGTCCCCGACCCGCACCGGTGCATCGCCGACGTCGACCATCAACTGGTCCATCGTGACGACACCGACGATCGGTCGCCGGGAACCGCCGACCAACACGTCGGCGCCCGGCCGGTCGGGCAGCGTACCGAGCCGGCGCGGCACCCCGTCCGCGTATCCGATCGGCAGCGTCGCGACGATCGTGTCCCGCTCGAACCGGTGCCGCCACCCGTACGACACGTGCGACCCGGCGACGACCGGCTTCACATGCGACACCCGTGCGTGGAGCGACAACGCCGGACGGAGCTCGCCGACCAGATGGTCGACGCCCGGACCGGGCGAGATCCCGTAGATCGCGATGCCCGCTCGCACCATCGTGCCGCGCGCCTGTGGCACGGCGAGGGCTGCGGCGGAGTTGGCGGCGTGCACGTGTCGCGGACGGAGGCCGGCCGCGTCGAGCTCTGTGAGCACCGCATCGAACCGCTGCAGTTGCTCGTCGGTCGCCAACGACTCGGGGTCGTCCGCGCACGCGAGATGGGTGAAGATGCCGGTGACCTGCAGCCCGGCCCCGGCGGCATGGCGGACCACCGCGACGGCGTCCTCCGGCGCGGCGCCGACGCGCTGCATTCCCGTGTCGACCTTGACGTGGACGTCGACGCGAGCGCGGAGCTGGGCGAGTCGGTCGATCAGCTCTCGCCGGGAGACCGTCGGCGTCAGACGGTGGGCGACGATCGCCGATGCGGCGTCGGGCGGCTGCTCGGAGAGCAGCAGGATCGGTGCATCGATGCCGGCCTCGCGCAACGCGATGCCCTCGCCGACCAACGCGACGCACAGTCCGACCGCCCCGCCGCGCAGGGCTGCGGCGGCGACGTCGGACGCCCCGTGCCCGTAGCCGTCGGCCTTCACCACGGCCCAGAGTTCGGACGGCGCGACCGTGCGGCAGAGGACGGCGACGTTGTGAGCGACGGCATCGACGTCGACCTCCGCCCACGCCCACCGGTCGGCGAGCGCCCGCGCGGCCGTCGGCTCGGTCACGGGATCGCGCTGACGTCGAAGCCGAGGGAGGCGAGGGTGGCCCGGTCGGCGGCACCGGTGGCCGGCAGTCCGTTCGCTCCCTGGTACGCGGCCACGGCGTCGTACGTTGCGGTGCCGAACGAGCCATCGGTGCCGCCGGCCGAGAACCCGACCCGCTCCAGGCGCACCTGCAGCGCGCTGACGTCGGTGCCCCTCATGCCGAGCGACAGTTCGCGCGTGAGCTGGATCACGTGGGTGTCGAATCGGCACTCGACGCGGCGCTGCTCGCCGATCTCGTAGCAGAGCACGCCCTCGGCGCCGATCGTGTAGAGCGCCTCGATGTCGGCGACGGGCCCGGTCACGTCCGGATCGGGGCAGGGGTTCTCGACCGGCTGCGACGGGTGGCGCGGCATCGGACACGCCCGGCCCTCGAGGAACGCCATCTTGCGGCTCAGGTAGTCGGACGCGCCCCACGCTCCGATCTGGCGGTAGTGCACACCGTCGGTGACGAACCATTCGGGGCGGTCGGCCGTGTACGCGCCCCAATCGGCCAGCACGACGTCGGGATAGTCGCCGGTGGCCAGCAGGTCGCGCAGGATCCGGTTGTTCTGAGCGAACGCGAGATGGTTGCCGACCGATCCGGGCGACACGTAGTCGACGTCGGAGCGCAGCGTCCACCAGACGATCCGGATGTAGCCGAGCGACCGGGCGCGGGCGACGATCCGACGGAAGCTCTCTGCGAAGACCGACGTCCCGTCGTTGTAGCCGGTGGCGACCACGAGCACCTTGTACTTCGCACCGTGGTCGGCGAGCGCCTCGTGGGCGGTCGGCGGCGTGCGCCCCTCGCGACCGCGGCACGACGGCAGATACAGGCGGCGACACGACTCGAGGTCGAGCGTGTGGGTGAACCCGAGCAGCGCGTTGTCGGCGCCGGGCACCCAGCGGAGCGCCGCGATCGCTGAGTCACCGATCACGAGCGCCGGGCGGGGAGGCGTGAGCCTGGCGGCGCGAGCGGTCGGGACGTCGGCCGGCGCCTCGATGCCGTGGCCGGTCGCGATGACGGTGCCGGCTGCGAGCGCCGTCATCGCGAGGCCGGCGAGCAACGCCCGCGCGCGCCTCATGCCGCGAGATCCTCGAGCACGGCGGGCAGAGCTCCGACGACATCGCCCGCGACGAGGCCGGCGTCACCGGCGCGGCGGGCAGCCGCGGCGTGGAGCCAGGCGCCCCCGGCCGCGGCCTCGGGTGCGGGGACGCCGCGCGCCAGCAGCGCGCCGACGATCCCCGCCAGCACGTCGCCGGTACCGGCGGTCGCCAGCCGTTGGTCGCCGTGGTCGACGAGGTACGTCCGGTCGGGCGCCGCGACGACGGTGGTCGGCCCCTTGAGCAGCACCACCGCGCCCGACGTGTGCACGAGCGATCGGGCCGCTGCGAGCCGGTCGACGACCGGGGCGGTTCCCGTGAGCCGCGTGTACTCGCCGTCGTGCGGTGTGAGCACCGTGGGAACCTCGCGCTCGCGGAGAAACGCCGGCGTCCCTTCGTCGTTCCACGACATGGCGTAGAGGCCGTCGCCGTCGACGACGACCGGCACCACCGCTCCGAGCACGGTCGCCACGACCGACGGCACGCTGTGGTCGGCGCGCCCGAGTCCGGGGCCGATCACGAGTGCGTGGTAGCGGTGCAGATCGGCGAGTACCTGCTCCGCCCAGTCGAACGAGGGGAGCGGCTGCTCGACCACCTCGATCGGCGCCGAACCGTCGATGCCCGGAGCGGAGAGGGTGACGAGACCGGCGCCGGCCCGCATCGCCGCCGATGCCACGAGGTGACCGGCGCCCGTCATGCCCGGGCTGCCGGCGACGACCCGCACCGCCGTGGACCACTTGTGGGCCGTCCGCTCGCGGGGCGGCAGCCAACCGGCGACGTCGGCCGCCTCGACGATGCCGGTCGGACCGTTCGGCGAGGCATGGTGGCCGACGTCGAGGCCGATGTCGGCCACCACGAGACGACCGACGACATCGGGTCCGGAGCCGAGCACGTGGCCCGGCTTCGCCGCCGCGAAGGTGACGGTGGCCGCAGCGCGCAGCACACGGCCCGCGAGCTCGCCCGTGACCGCGTCGAGGCCGGTCGGCACGTCGACCGCGAGCACCGGCGTCACCCCGACGTCGGGCGCCTCCCACTCGCCGCGAAATCCGGTGCCGAACGCGGCGTCGATGACGAGGTCGGCCCCCTGGACGACCGCCGGGACCTCGGCGGCGTCGATCACGCGCACGCTCGCGCCGTCGGCGCGGAGTCGCTCTGCGGCGACTCGTCCGTCGGCGCCGTTGTTGCCTGGCCCGGCGATCACCGCGATCCTGCGGCCGTAGGTGCCGCCCAGCATCCGGCGGGCGGCGAGTGCGACCGCGGCCCCGGCGCGGGCGACCAGGGCGTCGACCGGGGCCTCGGCCGCGGCGTCGATGGCGCGCATCTCCTCGGGCGTCACGACCGGGATCACGCCGGACAGGTTACGGCGCTCACCGACCGCGACCGCGGCGTGTCACTCGGCGACCACATAGGCGACGGCGACGAGGTGGGAATGGGTGAGGGTCAGGTGCCAGCGGCCCACGCCGGCTGCCGCCGCCAGCTCGGCCGCGCGCCCCGTGACCGCGAGCGACGGCGCACCGCTCGGCGCCCGGACCACCCAGACGTCGTGGAACCCGAACGCGCCCAACCCCAATCCGAGCGACTTCATCGTCGCTTCGCGCGCCGCGAAGCGTGCCGCCAGCGACGGCACGGGGTCGACCCGATCGGCGAGGTCGGCCAGCTCGTGCGGCGTGAAGATCCGCTCGCGCATCGACGGCGTCCGCTCGAGCGAGCGACGGAACCGCTCGATCTCCACGACGTCGACGCCGATGCCGATCATCGGGGCGGCCCGGGTGCGGCGGTCGGCGACAAGGTCAGACCATCCAGTGATCGGCCGTCTCGCTGATCGGGTCGATCAGCAGCACGTCGACCGGCAGCTCGGCGAGCTTGCTCGCGTCGAAGTCACCCTCGGTCTCCGTGACCCAGTCGACCAGGCGCTCGTAGCGGTCGTCGTAGCCCTGCAGCACCGACCGCATCGTCTCGACCGGCAGCCGCTCGTGGAGGCGGACGTGGAGGAGGGTGATGCCGGTGCACGTGCCGGCCTTCACCTCGGGGACGAAGATGACGATGCGTTGGTCTCGCCGGCCGCGCGCGACGAGCACCTCGCGGGCGTCAGCGACACGGTGCTTCGTGCCGAGCAGACGATTGTCCGCATCGACGCGACTCCGCAGGTCGACCGAGATGCCACCGCGGTCGACGATCTCGATCGTCGACCCGTCGATCCGGTAGCGGGTGTACCCGGTGATCTCGGCAACCGCCGGATCGAGATCGGCGAGCACCTTCAGGGTGCGATAGCTGAGCACGTCACGGCCCGCGCCGGCGCCGAGCACGGCCTGGACGAGCTGGCGGTCGAGCACGCCCTCGTCGCTGCGGGAGATGCCGACGGTGACGGTCTTCGCTTGATGCTTGATCGCGTCGACAGGGCGGGTGAGCTCTTCGATGGCGGCGGTGAGCGCCGCGACGAGCTCGTCGATCAGTGCGCTCGGCGTGCCGACCCGGCCCGTCGACGCCGCGAACATCTCGACCGGCTTCGGCGACGCGAGATCGCGCAGCAGACCCGACAGCCGCACAGCCGTGCTCGCCTCGAGATGCCCGTCGTAGGCGTGCTCGCGCAGGCCGTCGAGGAAGCGCCCGGCGAGCGGGCCGATCGACTCGCACACGGCGGCGAGCACCGCGTCGGCGGTGGCGTGAGCTCCCACCGATCGCTCGACCAGCTCGCGCGCCTCGCGCAGCGGACGCGCCGAGCCATCGATCGCCAACGCCGCCTCGTAGCCGAACAGGTGGCCGACCATCGCCGACAACACGAACCCGAGGGCCGGGTCGACCGGCGGGACCGTGATCGTGGCGGCCGCGCTGTAGCGAGCCTCACCCTCGTCGGCCACGACGATCGGCGTCGCCTTGTGGGCACGGAAGATGGCGGTCTCCTTCGCGACGTCGTCGGCGGTGCTCCCGCGCAGACCGGCCGCGCACACGAAGATGAGCGGTTCGGAGGACAGGTCGATGTGCTTCTTGTCCTCGGTGACGTCCGACGCGATCGACTTGTAGCAGAGCTCGCTCAGCTTGATCCGCACCTCTTCGGCGGCGACGGTGTTCGGCCCGTTGCCGACGACGGCCCAGTAGCGCTTCGGCGGAGCGAAGCGGCGCGCCGCGAGTCCGATCTCGTCGCGACGCGCGAGCACCGCGCGCATCGCGTCGGGCAGGTCGCGCAGACCGGTCAGGAGCTCGTGGCGGCGGCGATCGGTACCCAGCCCGGCCGCCTCGCTGATCGCGCACGCGAGCAGGGCCCCGCCCGCCACCTGGGCGTAGAACGCCTTCGTCGAGGCGACGCTCATCTCCACGTCCCGGCCATCGGACGTGTAGAGCACGCCGTGCGCCTTGTCGACGAGTTCGCTGCCGCGCCGGTTCACGATGCCGATCACCGCAGCGCCCCGATGGCGCAGCAGGTCGACGGTGCGGTTCGTGTCGGTCGTGGTGCCGCTCTGGCTGACGGCGATCGCGAGGGTGTCGTTCATGTCGAGGCGGAGCTGGAAGCCCGACAGCTCGGTCGCCGGGATGGCGTCCACGTCGAGGGCACCGCCGCACAGCTCGTCGAGCAGGGCGGCAGCACTGCGCCCTGCGACGGCAGCGGTGCCCTGTCCGATGACGCGCACACGGGTGATCGCGCCGTCGCGCAGTCGCGCCGCTATGGCGGGCGGGAGTGCGAGGTCACCGACCGCCGCCCGCAGCGTTCCGTCGGCGTCGACGGCGATCTTGCCCCGCAACGTCTTCCGGAAGCTGCGCGGCGACTCGGTGATCTCCTTCAGCAGGAAGTGACGGGCCTCGCCGCGATCGATGTCGCGGGTCGTCACCTCGGAGACCACGACGTCGTCGCCGGTCACCGGGCGCGCGGCCCCGTCGTAACCGAGCCGTTCTATCCCGGCGAGCTCGCCGGCTCGGGCGGCATCGAGCGCGACCACCTCGCCGCCCGACTCGCCGTCGAGCCTGACGTACCGGTCGGTCTCCTCCACGACGCCGTACGGCTCGCTGGCGACGACGAAGCAGTCCTCGGCCAGGCCGACGTACAGACCCTGCCCGCTGCCCGACAGCGCGAACCACATCCGGTCGGGTTCCGATGCGCTCGTCGCACCGATCGCGACCGACCCCTCGAACATCGCGACCGTGCGGCGGAACGCTTCGGTGAGCGACACGGCGCCCGTCGCATGCCGGGCCATGAGCGCGGGGATGATCTTGGCGTCGGTCGTGATCTGCTGGTGGATGCGGAGCTGGTGCTCGACGCGCAGGTCGGCATGGTTGTCGACGTCACCGTTCAGCGCCGCCACCACGTAGGGCGCGGGCCGGCTGGCCGGCGACGCCTCGAGCTCCTCGCTGTTCAACGGGTGCGTGTTGGGTTCGGAGATGATGCCGACGCTCGCCCACCGGGTGTGGCCCAGCACGGCGGCCCGTGCCGTCGGGGAGGCGACGGCCCGGCGGAGCAGGTCGTCATCGGCCACGGCCGCCCGCAGGACGCGAGTGTTGTCGCCGAGCTCGCCGATCTCGGCCGCCGCCTTGTACACGAACGAGAGCACCCCGTCGTGGTGGCGCACGGAGCCGGAGCCGTACGTCGGATCGCCCTGCCGGGCACCCATCGCGAATTGCACCGTCGGGTCGTCGAGGTCGAGCGCATGGCCGTGCACGAGCACGTGGATGCCGGCGGAGTCCCGCCCCCGGACCTCCAGCCGGTCGAGGGCGGAGAAGGCCCGCTGGATCGCCAAGTAGGCACCGACGGCGCCCGCGCTCGCTTCCCGACCGGCGAGGGCAGCGACCTCGCGGGCGGTTCGGAGCCGATCGTGGCGCACCGCCCAGAGGGCGTCGCGCAGCGCGATCAGATCGGCGTTGCGGAGTTCGAGGTCGCGACCGACCGGTTCCCCGCCGGCCTCGAGCTCTCGCTCGAGACCGTCCGCGTACGCATCGAGCTGATCGAGCCGCGCCGTGATCGCGGCGACGAGCTCCAGCCGGTCGGCCAGCGCCGTCACGCCTGGCTCGCCCTTCAGCAGCGCGTCGGCCGACCGGATCCAGGCCGCGACCGCCGCCGGAGACCCGATCGCAGCGATCGCTGCGTCGAGCGGGGCCACGATCTCGGCGTCGGTCGGAGCCGGGCGGGTGGGGGGCCGGCTGACGACGCCGATGATGCCGCACATGGATGCTCAGGCTACCGACCGCACCCTCCCCGCCAGGTTCGCCCGCTTCCGCCGTTCAGCAAGCTCAGGTGGCGAGGTCGGGGTGGGCGCGAACGCGGGCGGCGAGCGCCTCGGCCGCCGCGCGCGCCTGTTGCTCGGTCGGCGCCTCGACCATCACGCGCACCAGGGGCTCGGTACCGCTCGGTCGGACGAGGACCCGGCCGCGGTCGCCGAGCGCGGCCGCGACGTCGGCGATCTCGCTCGCAAGGAGGTCGGCGACGTCGAGCCCGCGCGCGGCGACGGGGATGTTGACGAGCACCTGGGGCAGCTGGGTCATCGCCGCCGTCGCCAGCTCCGAGAGGGGTCGCCCCGAACGGGCGATGACGTCGAGGAGCACGAGCGCGGTCAGCATCCCATCGCCGGTCGTCGCATGGTCGGGGAAGATGACGTGGCCCGACTGCTCGCCGCCGAGCGAGTAGCCACCAGCCTGCAGCGCTTCGAGCACGTAGCGGTCGCCGACCGCCGTTTCGACCACGTGGACACCGGCCTCGTGCATCGCGAGACGGAACCCCAGGTTGGTCATGACCGTCACCACGACCGTGTCGTCACGAAGCTCGCCACGGCGGCGGAGGTCGCCCGCGCAGATCGCGATGATGTGGTCGCCGTCGACGATCTCGCCGCGCTCGTCGACCGCGATGAGCCGGTCGGCGTCGCCATCGAGGGCGATGCCGACATCGGCGCCGTCCCCGACCACGGCGGTCTGCAGCGCCGCCGGTGAGGTTGCGCCGCAGTCCGCATTGATGTTCGTGCCGTCGGGACGGTCGTTGATCACCGCGGCCGTCGCACCGGTGCGGCCGAACACCTCGCTCGCGAGGTGTGATGCCGCGCCGTTGGCGGCGTCGACGACGACGCGCAGCCCGTCCAGTCGTCGGCCGGCGAGCACACCGAGCAGGTGGTTGACGTACGCCTCGCCCGACTCGCCGCGCCCGCGCACGATGCCAGGCTCCGCAGTCGGCGATCCGAGGGTGTCGAGTTCGGCTTCGATCCGCCGCTCGACCGCGTCGGGCAGCTTGCGCCCACCCCGCGCGAACAGCTTGATGCCGTTGTCGTGATACGGGTTGTGCGACGCCGACACGACCGCGCCGGCCGCATCGAGCCGAGCGGCCTCGAACGCGACCGCCGGCGTCGGGGTCACCCCGAGGCGGTGCACCTCGACACCCTCGCTGGCGACACCGGCGACGAATGCAGCCTCGAGCATCGGGGTGGAGCGCCGGCTGTCGCCGCCCACGACGACCAGTTCGGCGTCGAGCACCCGCGCCGCGGCGCGGCCGAGGTCGAGCGCGAAGCCCGCCGTCAGCTCGGAGTTGGCACGGCCGCGGACGCCGTCGGTACCGAATCGCACCGCGCAGCCAGTCGCCGGGCGCCGATCAGCGCTTCGTGTACTGCGGCGCCTTGCGGGCCTTCTTGAGGCCGTACTTCTTGCTCTCCTTCTTCCGCGAGTCGCGGGTCAGGAGGCCGGCCTTCTTGAGCGCCGGGCGCAGCTCCGGGTCCACCTCGGCGAGCGAGCGGGCGATCGCCATGCGCAGCGCACCGGCCTGGCCGGAGACGCCGCCGCCGTGGATCGACGCATCGACGTCGTAGGTGCCCTCGACCTCGGCGACGCGCAGGGGCTCGGACACGGTCATCTGGTGGGCCGACGTCGAGAAGTAGACGTCGAGCGCGCGGCCGTTGATCGTGAACGATCCGGTGCCGGGGCGGAGCCGGGCACGGGCGACAGCCTCCTTGCGGCGGCCGGTGGTCTGGGTGAGCGGAGTCGTCATCGTGCTTCCTCGTCTCAGCGACGGATCTCGAGCGGCTTGGGTGACTGGGCGGAATGCGGGTGATCGGGCCCGGCGTACACCTTCAGCTTCGAGAGCTGCTTGCGACCGAGGGGGCCCTTGGGGAGCATGCCACGCACCGTGCGGCGCACGGCGTCGGCCGGCTTGCGGTTTAGCAGTTCGGCGTACGACTCGGACCGGATCCCGCCGGGATAGCCCGAGTGGCGGTAGACGCGCTTGTCATCAGCCTTGTTGCGGCTCAGGACGACCTTGTCGGCGTTCACGATGATCACGTGGTCACCCGTGTCGATGTGGGGCGCGAAGATCGGCTTGTGCTTGCCGCGCAGCACGCGCGCCACCTCGGTGGCGAGCCGCCCGAGGATGACCCCGTCGGCGTCGACGACGTGCCATTCGCGCTGGATCTCGCTGGCTTTCGGGCTGTAGGTCTTCATCGAAGTCGCTCTCGCAATCGTGTCGCAGCGGCGCTGCGAGCGAACAGCCCGAGACATCGGCGCTGCCACATGAACCGGAACATGATACGGGCGCCGGGGGATGGAGCCAACCGGCGGCGTCACTCGTCGTCGGCGCCCAGAACGTCCCAGCGCTCGCCGTCGTACCCGACCTCCCACAGCACGAGGCCGTCGGGCGGCGCCACCGAACCGGCCGCGGCCCGGTCGCGGGCCGCCAGGATCGCCGGGATGTCGGCCGCGTCGATCCGGCCGAGGCCGACGTCGACGCACGTGCCGACGATCGAGCGCACCATCTGATGGCAGAACGCGCTCCCTCGGATCTCGAAGCGCAACAGTGGGCCGTCGTCGACCCGTGTCCACGCCGCCTCGTGCAGGATCCGCACGAGGCTGGCGGGCGGCTCACCCGGCGGCACCTTGGGTTTCCGGCAGAACGAGCCGAAGTCGTGCTCACCGACCAACGGCTCGGCGGCGGCACACATCGCGTCGAGATCGAGTGGGCGCCCCTCGTGCCAGACCGTGTCGGCGATCAGCGGGTTCGGGGCCGCGTCGTTCCAGACGTGGTAGCGGTACTGGCGCCAGGTCGCGGAGAACCGGGCGTCGAAGTCGGGCTCGGCCCACTCGATCGAGCGAATCGAGATGTCGGGCGCCAGCCAGCGATTGACGCCGCGCTGGATCTTCCCGAGATCGGCGTCGGCCGGGAGATCGCCCGACACGACCTGCCCCCATGCGTGCACCCCGGCGTCGGTGCGCCCGGCGCCGGTCAGCTCGACCGGCCGATGGACGATCGCGGACACCGCCTGGACCAGCTCCCCCATCACCGTGCGAACGTCGGCGTTCGCGGCGAACCCCCGGAACGCGGACCCCCGGTACGCCAACACCAAGCGAACCCGCCGCAGCGTGCACACGGGCTGAGACGCGTCGCTCACGGAATGGAGGCTACGCCGGTGGGGGTGGCGTGCAGGGGGCGAGTGCCCCTCGCCTGGCTCCGAGCCACCGATGGGGAAATCTTCAGCTGATCTGACGATCGGATCGTTCGAGCGCCAGGCGCAGTGAGCCCGAGCTGACTTCGGTCAGCGAGCGGCGAGATGGAACGCCGCGATCGGACGATCCGGCGTCAGGCCCGGCGTCAGACGAGTTCGATGCGGGCCATCTTGGCGTTGTCGCCCTCGCGGGTTCCCAACTTCAAGATGCGCGTGTAGCCGCCGTTGCGCTCCATGTAGCGCGGCGCGACGTCGTTGACGAGCTTGTGAGTCATCTCGCGATCGCCGAGGTAGCCCTGGATCTGGCGGATGCGATGGACGCGCATCGGCCCGTCCTGGGCCTTCTTGGCCTTGGTGATCAGCTTCTCGGCGATCGGGCGCAGCGCCTTGGCCTTCGCCTCGGTCGTCGTGATCGCCTCGGCGGCGAACAGCGACGCGGCGAGGTTCGCCATCATGAGGCGCTGGTGCGAGGCACTGCTTCCGAAACTGCGGGCGCGTCGTGGGGTGGCGGGCATGGTCAGGGTCCTTCCGGAATCGTGGAGGCGAACGTCAGACGCGCAGCGACAGGCCGCGCTCGTCCAGCTTCTCCTTGACCTCGTCCAGGCTCTTCTGGCCGAAGTTCGTGATGTTCAGCAGATCGTCCTCGGTCTTGGTCAGCAGCTCGCCGATCGTGTTGACCTGGGCTCGCTTGAGGCAGTTGCGCGGGCGCTCGGACAGATCGAGGTCCTCGATCGGGAGGTCGAGGTCGGGCGAGCTGGCCGTGGTGTCGACCATCTCGCCGAGCTCGAGGCCCTTGGGCTCGTCGCTCATCGACGCCACCAGCTCGACCAGCGCCTGGAGCGTGGCACCAGCGGACGCCAGCGCGTCGGCGGGCGAGATCGAACCGTCGGTCTCGACCTCGATCATCAGCTGGTCGTAGTTGGTCGACTGCTCGACGCGGGTCGGCTCGACCTCGAAGCTGACACGGCGCACCGGGCTGAAGATCGCATCGACCGGGATGACGCCGATCGTGCGCGTCTCGATCTCACGCTGGCTCGACGCGTAGCCACGACCCTGCTCGACGGTGAGGTCGATCGCCAGGCGGGCCTTGCCGTTGAGCGTTGCGATCGGGAGGTCCTTGTTGAGGATCTCGACGTCGGCCGGGCACTCGATGTCGCCGGCCGTCACCGCCGCCGGGCCCCGCACGTCGAGGCGCAGGTTGACCGGCTCCTCGGCGGTCGAGGTGAGGACGATGTCCTTGATGTTCAAGATGATGTCGGTGACGTCCTCGGCGACACCCTGGATGGTGTCGAACTCGTGGAGTGCCTCGTCGAAGCGGACCGTGGTGACGGCCGCGCCGGGGATCGACGAGAGCAGGGTGCGGCGCAGCGAGTTGCCGAGCGTGTGACCGAAACCCGGCTCGAGCGGGCCGATCGAGAAGCGCTGCTGGTTGTTGCTCTCCTCGCCGAGTGCCTCGACGGTGGGGCGCTGCATGACGAGCATGCCGGGTCCTTTCTTGGGGTTGCCGATCGTGTTCGCCGCCTCGAGGACGACGGGTGCGGCGGCTCCCGCCGCGGCCGGGGAAAGAGGTCGTTACTTCGAGTAGAGCTCGACGATGAGCGACTCGCGCACCGGCACGTCGATGTGCTCGCGCTGGGGCAGGTCGCGAACGGTGACCTGCTTGCCGCCGTCACCGGCCTCGAGCCAGCCGACCACCGAGCGGTCGAGCACGTCGAGGTTGTGCTGAATGACGATCATCTTGGCGGCCTTCGGCGAGAGCGACACGACGTCGCCCTTGCGGACGCGGTACGACGGGATGTCGACGCGATTGCCGTTGACCTGGATCAGGCCGTGGTTGACGAACTGGCGGGCCTGGGGCCTCGTCGACGCCCAACCGGCGCGATACGCCACGTTGTCGAGGCGGGTCTCGAGCAGGATGAGCAGGTTCTCACCGGTCGGACCCTGGAGCCGGTTGGCCTCGTTGTAGGTCTTCTTGAACTGCTTCTCGAGCAGGCCGTAGATGTACTTCGCCTTCTGCTTCTCCTGCAGCTGGGCGAGGTACTCGCTGCCGGCGTTGCGGCGGCGGGTGCGACCGTGCGCGCCCGGCGGGAACGGGCGGCGATCGAGGGCGCGACGGCCCTTCTCGTTCTCGAAGATGTTGGTCGACAGGCGCCGGGAGAGGCGCACCTTCGGACCGGTGTAGCGAGCCATGTCAGCGTTCTCCTCAGCCCCGGCGCCGCTTGGGCTGACGGCAGCCGTTGTGGGGGACCGGGGTGACGTCCTTGATCGACGTCACCTCGATGCCGGTGTTCTGGATGGAGCGCACGGCGGTGTCGCGACCCGACCCCGGGCCCTTCACCTGCACCTCCACGCGACGGAGCCCGTGCTCCATCGCGGCGTTCGCGGCGCGCTCGGCCGCCTGCTGGGCGGCGTAGGGCGTGCTCTTGCGGCTGCCCTTGAACCCGACCGCACCCGACGACGCCCACGAGATGACGTTGCCGGCGGTGTCGGTGATGGTGACGATCGTGTTGTTGAACGAGCTCTTGATGTGCACGACGCCCGTCGAGATGTTCTTGCGGTCGCGCTTGCGGGGGCGTCGTCCGCCCGGCTTGGCCTTGGCCATCGCTACTTCCTCACAGCC
>JBFHJC010000028.1:0-23147 GCA_041596155.1 Ilumatobacter sp.
GAGAACGCGACCACCGACGGGGTCGTGCGACCGCCCTCGGCGTTGGGGATGACGACCGGCTCGCCGGCTTCGAGCACGGCGACGACGGAGTTGGTGGTACCGAGGTCGATTCCGACGGCCTTGGGCATGGTTGATCAGCTCCTGGGGGTGGTAGAGATCTTGCGAATGGTGCGCTCAAGTGTAGGAGCGAGACGGCAACCCCGCAACGTGCTCGTCAGAAAACCTGAGCGGCATTGACTTAGGATTTTCACCCTGTCGCCGGGAACCGCGCGGGGGCGACAGGCGTCGAAACCGGCATGATTCGTCATCTGTCCGTGGTGATCCTCGCCGCGCTCGCGCTCGCGGCCTGTGGCGACGACGGCCGCCTCGACCCGCTGTCGGCCCCGACGATCGCGCCGTCGACGACGGTCGTCGCGACGACATCCGTACCCGACGACGGCGAACCGCCGGCCACCTCGGTCCCCCCGACGACCGATCCGGACGCCGCACCACCGCCGACCACGGTCCCGCCGCCGACCACCACACTGCCCGCCGCCTTCGACCGCGCCGCGGCTCGCGCCGAGCTCGCCGCAGCCCGCGAGCGTTGGGCGGCGAGCGCGCCGTTCGCCTACCGGCTGCGGTACGCGCCGGTGTGCTTCTGCCCCCGCCAGGAGCTCGAGGTGCTGGTGCTCGACCAGGTGCGCATCGCGTCGAGCACAGCCGAGTACCCGTGGGGCCACGTGTACGACTGGTTCGGGGAGATCGAGCTGGCGATCGAGACCGCCTACCTCGTCGAGGTCAGCTACGACGAGCGCGGGGTGCCGACGTCGCTCTGGATCGACGAGGACCCGATGATGGCCGACGAGGAGCACGGCATGGAGCTGCTCGAGCTGACGCCGGTCGACGAGGTGCTCGCCGAGCTGTTCACCGACGACTACCCGTGCGGCGAGGGATTCTGGGCCGCGACGCCCACCCAGCAAGCGGCGCTGCTCATCCCGCTCCGCACCGGCGATGCCGAGGTCACGGCCGGCACCGACGACCTCGCGACCGTCGAGAACGCGGAGCTGCGACTCGGACACGACCTGATGGCGAACTGGTGCGACGACGTGATCGAACCCGGCGAGCCCGAGCCCGACGTGACCGCCTCGTGGGCGATCGTCGGCGGGACCATCACCGTCGAGATCGACGACGCCGCGGGAACAGCGACCGCCGAGCTGCGGCGCGTCGTCGCCCGGCGGTCCGACGGCACCGAGGTGCTGCTCGGTGATGCGACGATCACCAACGACGCCTGGGCCGTCTACGCCGGCTGACGGCCGTCAGAGCATCAACAGCACGATCGGCAGCGAGATCGCCGAGAGGAGGGTCGTGGTGACGACGGCGGTCGTCACCCGCTCGGGCACGAGATCGTTCTCGATCGCGACCACGGCACAGAACACCGCCGGCGGCATCGCCGACTGGATGACGACGGCGTCGAACCGGTCGCCGTCGAGGCCGAGCGCCGACGCCGCCAGCCCTGCGCCGACCGGTGCGACCGCGAGCTTGGCGACTGCGACGACGCCGAGATCGGTACGCCAGGCCGGGCGACCGCTCTTCACGAGCTGGATGCCGAGCGTCACGAGCATGACCGGGATCAGCGCCTGGGCGAGCAGGCCGATCGACCGGTCGATCATGACCGGGAGCTCGACGTCGGCAACGTTCACCGCCAGTGCCACGAGCCCGGCGACCGCCATCGGCGCGGTGACGCCCTGCACGACGGCGGCGAGCGGGGACGTCGTGCGCGCCCGGGCCAGACCGACAGCCAGGACGAGACCGAGCAGGTTGATGGTGAGCATGAGCACGCCGGCGATCGGAAGGGCGTCGTCGCCGAGCGCGAACGCCACGATCGCCAGCCCGGCGTTGCCGACGTTCCCGTACGTGCTGGTCATCACGGTCGCGGCGGCGATCTCGTAGGGGGCGCGCGCCGCCCACAACAGGGCGACCAACGCGGCGGCACCCATGCCGGCCACTCCAGCCAACACGAGCTTGATCACGACGGCGGTCTCGAGGTCGGCCTCGGCCAGGACGGCGAACACGAAGGCCGGGCCGAACACGAAGTACGACAGACGCGAGAGCGAACCGACGTCGATGTCGAGCCGCGGTCCGGTGAGCGCACCGAGCGTGACGAGGATGGCCACGGGCGCCAGGACGTCGATCAGCACATTGGCGACGGACACGGCCACACATGCTGCCCCACACCGCCCGTCCGTCCGCGATTCGACGCCGCCACGTGCGAAACACCGGATCGCGTCGCGACACCGAGGCGGGCGAGCGGCGAAGCGCCAGCGGAGCCGGCGAGCTCGGCAGGCGAAGCCAGTCATGTGACCGAGCCGACCGCGCCCCAGAACGCTCGGAGGCGAGCAGCGCAGCTCGGGAGGGCGGGCGCTACATCAGCGCCGCCACGCGCGACGCACCGGACAGCAGGGCGGGCGCTACATCAGCGCCGCCACGTGCGACGCACCGATCAAGTAGCGAGGTTCTCGGGGCCGAACGAGTCGGGTAACAAGTCGGCGATCGCGTACGTGGCCCGCACGCCGTCGGGACCGGCGGCGTGGATCACGGTGCCGGCGTGGGCGAACTCGCGGATCTTCTGACGGCAACCGCCGCACGGCGTCGCCAACAGGTCGCCGTCGCACACGGTCACGATGACGTCGATCCGTCGCTCGCCGGCCGCCGCCATCGCGGCGATCGCACCCGCCTCCGCGCACGTGCCCTCCGGGTACGCGGCGTTCTCGACGTTGCAGCCGACGAACACCGCCCCCGACGACGTTCGCAGCGCAGCACCCACCGGGAATCGGGAGTACGGCACGTGAGCGTTGGCCTGCACCGCCTGCGCCGCGGCGAGCAGTTCGGGTTCGACGGAGTCCGCCATATCACCGGATCGTACGGCGTCGGATGGAACAATGCCGAGGGATGCAGCCCTACTTCCGGGACGCCGTACGCAGCGACATCCCCGCGATCGCGACGATCCTGCGGGCGGCGTCGCCGTTCGACGAACCCTGCGGCATCGGCGCCGAGGAGGCCTACCGCGCCGCGCTGGTCGACATCGATCGCACCGACGGCAACTACGTGCTCGTCGCCGAGTACGACAACCAGATCGGTGCCGTGCTGCAGCTGCTCTGCTACCGCCAGCTCCACCGCGGCGGCACCCGCACCGCCGAGATCGTCGGTCTCTACGTCGCGCCCTCGTTCCGCACCACCGGGATCGGCGGGCTGCTCCTCGACCACGCCGTCGAGCGCGTCCGCGACCTGGGCTGCCGACGGTTGCAGGTCGCAGCGAGCACGGCCCGGCGCGATGAGCACCCGTTCTGGGAGCGGGCCGGCTTCATCCACCTCGATCGCGGCTACGTCCGCTCGGTCGCCTGACCGATCACGCGAGCAACAGCGTCGCCACCAGCGCCGACGACAGGGTGAGCGGAAGGCCGAGCCGGGCGAAGTCCGCGAAGCGGTAGCCCCCCAGCCCGTACACCATCAGGTTCGTCTGGTAGCCGATCGGCGTCAGGAACGAGCACGACGCGCCGATCAGGACGGCGAGCGCGAACGCTCGCGGGTCGGCGCCGACGTCCGTGGCCGCCGAGATCGCGACGGGCACCATCAGCGCGGCGGCTCCGCTGTTCGCGAGGAGCTCGGTGAGCGCCTGCGTCGTGAGGACGACAGCGAGCAGGAGCAGGACGGTGCCGCCGGGGTCGCCGATGCGTACCAGTCGGCCGGCGATCGCGTCGGCCAACCCGCTGTCGGCGACCGCGGCGCCGAGACTGACCGACAGGGCGACCGTCAGCACGACGTTGAGGTCGACGGCGCGCCGGGCGTCCGCCAGGCCGATCGCCCCGCCGACGACGACGGCCGTGGCCGCGACGAGCGATGCGGTCATCACCTCGAGCACGCCGGACGCCGCCAACGCCACCAGCCCGATCATCGCCCCGGCCGCGACACCGGCACGCGAGCGGCGGACGGGCGGCGGTTCGTCGAGCGAGGCAACCAGCGAGAAGTCGCCGTGCTCGCGCCACCGACGGGCGAAGTCGGCGTCGCCGAGCACGAGCAGGACGTCGCCGGCGTGCAGGGTGATGCGCCCGAGCTTGCCCCGCACGTCTCCGGCTGCGCGATGCACGCCCACGACCGCAGCGCCGTAGCGGCCCCGGAACCCGACGGCGCGCAGCGTGCTCCCGGCCAGCTCGGAGCCAGGAGCGAGCACCGCCTCGTACAGTCGTGTCCCGGCGCCCTCGGCGCCGAGCACGTGGGGATGCTCGGCCGACCGCAGGCCGACGCGGTCGTGCAGGCCGACCACGCCTGCGACGTCACCGACGAAGTAGAGCCGATCGCCACCTGCGAGGCGGGTGTCGGCCGAGGCCGCCGACACCACGTCGGCGCGCTCGACTGCGGCGAGGAACAGCCCGTCGAGGTCGCGCAGGCCGACGCCCGCGACCGTCGCCCCGACGAGCGGGCCGCCGTCGGCGACGATCATCTGCACCTGGAAGCAGCGGGCGGTGCGCCGCAGGGAGTCGGCCGCCGGCTCGCGGTCGCGCAGCAGGAGCGGAGCGGTCGCGCCCAGGAGCACGACGCCCGCCAGCGCGACCGGGAGACCGACCGGGGTCACCTCGAAGACACCCAACGGTTCGTGCCCGGCGGCGCGCAGCGCGTCGGACACGACCAGGTTGGTCGACGTGCCGAGCAGGGTCACGACGCCGCCCAGGATGCTCGCGTACGACAGCGGCATGAGCAGCCGTGAGGCCGACACCCCGCGCTCACGACACCACGCGACGACGCGCGGCGCGAGGAAGGCGACCAGCGGGGTGTTCGGGACGAACGCGGACGTCGCGGCCGTGGCCGCCGCGAACCGCCATTGCCGCTCGGCCGACCCGAGGAGCAGCCGGTCGATCACCCACGACATCGCGCCGGTCGCAGCGACCGCGGCCGCGACCACGTAGAGGGCGGCGATGGTGACGGGCGCCGCGCTCGCGAGGCCGGAGGTCGCGACGTCCTCGTCGATCACGCCGGTCACGACGAGTGCGAGCAGACCGCCGCCCATCGCCACCGCGGCCGGGAACCGGTCGAGCGCCATCACGACGAGCACCGCGACGAGCACGGCGAGCACCGCCCACGCCTCCATGGCCATCGCGGTCGACCTCCTGGGTGCCGCCCGGCCCGGGCGTCCGGGCTCACGTCAGGCGGTATTGTGCGTAAATCCTACCACATCTGTCGTGTTTCACCGTCACCGTCACCTCGGTGCCGGCCGGAGCCGACACCACCCACGTCACGAGCGCGCGGTCGGGCGTGCCGTCGTTGCCGTCGCGGAAGCGGAGGTCGGCTCGCCCCGCGAGCTGACCTGCCGTGCGCCGGGCCGGGCCGTCCACGACGTCGGCCCCGCTCAGCTCGGCCGTGATCGGGTTGACGAGCTGCTCCTTGCGGGCCAGGGCCGACACGTCGGTCGGCAGCCAGCCGGTGTTGGCGACACCGGCCTCGACCCGCCAGCTGTCCCCGCCGAGCGCGGTCGCACGCACGTGCACGATCTCGAGCCGCGGCGAGCACAGGGCCTGGTGCACCGCGAAGTCGGCGTGACCCGCCACCTCGTCACGCAGCCGGGACGGCGGCGGGTTGACCCACGTCGTGAGCGAGTTCCATCCGCCGAGCTCGATCTCGCCGAGCTGAGGATGATCGAACGGGTACCAATCGACGTAGCCGTCGGGGTGGTGCTCGTCGCACCAGCGCAGCACGGCGAGCGCCTCCGCGTCGGTCGGTCCGGTGTACCAGAACTTGGTCGACTGCTTCGTGCCGGTGGCGGCGAGCACGATGTCCCAGAACTCGGTCGTCCAGCTGAAGACGCCGAGATGCTCGTAGGCCCAATCGTCGCTGGCGCCGGCCATCGTCGTGGCCGGGTCCCACGTGAAGTCCTCGTACACCGAGTGGGCGGGATACCCGGTGAGCTCGGTGCCCTGAGCCGCCAGCTCCTTCCACACCCAGACGTCCATCGGGGCGAGCTTGACGTCGGCGCGGGTGGAAGACGGCCGCAGGAGCACCCCGCCGCTCGCGTGGTAGGCGTTGAAGCCACTGACGTTCGGCCGCGCCACGATCGCCCGGACCAGCGCGTCGATCTCGGGCTCCGACAGCGGATGATCACCCGACCCGGTCGTCGAGCGCGACCAGCCCGCCGGGAAGTTCCGATTGAGATCGAGACCTTCGACCGGGCGTGGCGTCGGGATCGTGAACCCGTCGTAGTCGTGCACGATGCCCTCGTCGAGGGTCCGGTACCTCGGCGTGCCGACGGGCGGGCCGGCAGCGGGCACCGGCACCATCAGCCGTCCGTCGTCGGCGTGTGGCATCCAGGCACCGTTCGGGTCGGGGATGCGCATCTGGAGGATGCGCCCGTCGCCGTCGACGTCCTCGGGCTCCAAGCCCGGCCAGCGATGCCCGTCGCGCCAGGGCCAGGGGCGCGTGCTCGAGCGGCGGAACCGCGGGCGGTCGGCGAGCACCCACTCGGCGCCGTCGGGGTTGACGCGCGGCACGACGTAGAACGTGCGGGTCCGCACCGCCTCGGTGACGACAGGATCGTCGCCGAACGCCGTGACCAGCCGATGGATCAGATGGCACGCCGCCACCGTGGCCGTGAGCTCGACGGCGTGGATGCTGGCGTCGACCCAATGGGCCGGCTTCGTGTCGTGGGAACCGGTGGAGGCGTCGGTGACCGTGGCGAGCAGCAGATCGCGGCCTTCGTGCGAGCGACCGTAGCTCTCGACGGTGAGCAGCTCGGGATGCCGGTCGGCGAGCGTCTGGAGCCAGACGACCAGCTCGTCGTAGCGGAGGAAGCGGTCGAACTGGTAGTCGTCGGGATCCACGCCGGGCGATGCTAGGCGGGCACCGGGCTTCGGGTCGTCCGCCCGTCCGTAGACTCCGGGCGATGGCGCTCGAACTCGACCCCCATCCCTCGTTCGCCGGTCGCCCGGGTCCGCTGCTGCTGGTGATCGCCGACGGCGTCGGCGTCGCGCCCGCCGATCCGAGCAACGCCATCGCCGCCGCCGACACGCCGACCCTCGACAAGCTCACCCAGAGCGAGCTGTCGACCGAGCTGGCGGCGCACGGGCCGGCAGTCGGGCTGCCGTCCGACGACGACATGGGCAACAGCGAGGTCGGACACAACGCTCTGGGGGCCGGCCGGGTCTTCGCCCAGGGTGCCAAGCTCGTCAACCGGGCCATCGAGTCGGGTTCGCTCTTCGAGTCACCGGTCTGGAAGCAGGTGATCGAGCACGGGCGGGCTGGCACCCTGCATCTCATCGGGCTCCACAGCGACGGCAACGTGCACTCCCACAACGAGCACCTCTACGCGCTGCTCCGACAGGCCGCGGACGAGGGCGTCACGAGCGCGGCGGTGCACATCCTCCACGACGGTCGCGACGTCCCGTCGCGTTCGGCGCTCGCGTACATCGAGCTGACCGAGCGCGTGCTCGCCGAGATCAACGAAGGCGGCGAGGGCCGCAACTTCCGGATCGCGTCGGGCGGAGGCCGGATGAAGGTCACGATGGACCGCTACGAGGCCGACTGGCCGATGGTCGAGCGCGGCTACCGGGCCCACGCTCACGGGGAGGGTCGCCCGTTCCGGTCGGCGGCCGAGGCCGTGCAGACGATGTACGACGAGGCGCACGAGGCGGGCCGGGAGATCGGTGACCAGTACCTCGGGGAGTTCGTGGTGGTCGGCGACGACGGCCAGCCGGTCGGTCGCATCGACGACGACGACGCCGTGATCGTCTACAACTTCCGCGGCGACCGTTCGATCGAGATCTCGCGGGCGTTCGAGGAACGCGACTTCGACGAGTTCGACCGCACGGGCACCGACGGTCGGCCGGCGCCCGACGTGTTCTTCGCCGGAATGCTCCAATACGACGGCGACGCGCTCGTGCCCAAGCAGTACCTGGTCGACCCGCCGGCGATCGACCGCACGATCAGCCACTACCTGTGCGCCGAGGGGGTGACCAGCTTCGCGGTCAGCGAGACCCAGAAGTACGGCCACGTCACCTACTTCTGGAACGGCAATCGTTCCGGCTACGTCGACGAGCAGCTCGAGCGCTACGTCGAGATCCCGTCCGACAACGTCGAGTTCGACCAGGCCCCGGCGATGAAGGTGCGCGAGATCACCGCCGAGGTCATCGACCTGCTGCGCAGCGGCGAGTACCGGTTCGGCCGCCTCAACTTCCCGAGCGGCGACATGGTCGGGCACACCGGCAACTACGAGGCGACCGTCGAGGCGATGGAGGTCATCGACGAGTGCATGGCCGAGCTCATGGCGGTCATCGACGAGCTGGACGGAATCCTCGTCTACACCGCCGACCACGGCAACGCCGACATCATGTTCACCGAGGACGCCGACGGGCACCGCAGCCCGAAGACATCGCACACGTTGAGCCCCGTCCCGTTCGCGATCCACGACCCGAACTACGACGGCGAGTACCACATGGCGCCGACGCCGGCGCCCGGGCTCGCCAACGTCGCCGCGACGCTGCTCAACCTGCTCGGCTACCAGGCGCCCGACGACTACCTCCCGAGCCTGATCGAGTTCTGAGCGTGACAAGGGGCCTGGCACGTCGTGCACGCTCCGACCGACGACCTGCGGGGGGCTGACGGCTAGCATCGCCGCTCATGGCTGCGAAATCGGCGGTACTCGAGCACCTGAAGGGTGTTGCCCTCTTCTCCGGGTGTAGCACCAAGGAGCTGCGGGCGATCGCCAAGGCCGGCGAGGAGGTCGTCATGACCGCCGGCACCGTCGTCGTCGACCAGGGCCAGTTCGGCCGTGAGGCCTTCATCGTGATCAGCGGCGACCTCACGGTTCGCCGCAGCGGCCGCAAGGTCGCGACCCTCGGCCCCGGCGCCGCGGTCGGCGAGCTCGCGCTCCTCGACCACGGCCCCCGCACTGCCACGGTCACCTGCGACACCGACTGCACACTGTTCGTGCTCGACCAGCGCCACTTCCGCAGTGTCCTCGAGGAGCACCCGCAGTTCGCGATCAACCTGCTCGCGCAGTTGGCCCGCGAGATCCGCGACCTCGACCGCAAGCAATTCGGCTGAGCTGCCGCGATCTCCGCTGCCGCGAGGCGATCGATCGATGCTCGCTGCGGTCCGCTGAGCTGCACGGGTGAGGGGCTCGCTCTGGCGCCTCTAGTACGTTGAGGGCGCCATGAGCAGCACCGCCGACACCACCGACGACGCCGCACCTTCGCGCATCAAGCCGCACCACCTGGCCCTCGGCCTCGGCGTCGGGATCGCCCTGTTCACCGTGATCTCGGGCATCGTGCCGCTGATCACCGACTGGCACAACGAGAACGCGTGGCACCGCGAGGTGTTCGGGAACATCCCTGGCCCACTCAAGGTCGCGTTCTACACCGTCATCCCCGTGATGCTCGTGTGGGGCTCGTTCCAGTTCGCCAACCGTATGAAGAACTGGGAGCGCGGCGCACCCGCCAAGCGACGCACGACGGCGCGCAACGCGAAGCAGCGCGCCGAGGACTTCCGCGCCGGCGTCTACATGCGGACGCTCCTGCGTGACCCTGCGGCCGGGCTGATGCACTCGATGATCTACTTCGGCTTCTTGGTCTTGCTCGGCGTCACCACCGTGCTCGAGGTCGATCACCAGATGCCCGAGGACCTCAAGTTCCTCCACGGACGCACCTACCAGGCCTACTCGTTCGTCGGCGACGCCGCCGGCGTGATCTTCACGCTCGGCGTGCTCTGGGCGATCGTGCGCAGATACGTCCAGAAGCCGTACCGGATCCGCATCAAGACCAAGCCCGAGCACGCCGTCATCCTCGGGACGTTCCTCGCGATCGGGCTCACCGGCTTCGCCGCCGAGATGTTCCGCATCGCCCACGACGGCACCCCCGACTACGAGCGGTACAGCTTCGTCGGGTACCCGCTGGCGCAGGCGGTCGACGGGCTGTCGGTCGACGCGCTCGGCACGTGGCACCAGTGGATGTGGATCGCCCACGTCGTGAGCTTCATCGTGTTCCTGGCGATCCTTCCGGTGACGATGCTGCGCCACATGTTCACGTCACCGCTCAACATGTACCTGCGCGACAAGGACCGGCCGAAGGGCGCGATGAAGCCCATGCCGAACCTGATGGAGACCGAGCTCGAGACGTTCGGTGCGTCGGTGGTCGAGGACTTCACGTGGAAGCAGCTGCTCGACACGGATGCCTGCACGATGTGCGGCCGTTGCACGAGCGTCTGCCCGGCGCACGCCACCGGCAAGCCGCTCGACCCGCGCGAGATCGTGCTGAAGACGGGTGAGGTGATGGCCGCCACGGGCAACCCGACGGTGAGCCCGCCGCTCGGCACCGACCCCGAGATCACGATCAGCTCCAACAGCCTCTTCGAGCGCATCACGCCGGAGGAGATCTGGTCGTGCACGAGCTGCAAGGCATGTGACGAGATCTGCCCGGTCAACATCGAGATCCTCGACAAGATCCTCGACATGCGCCGCTATCTGTCGCTGATGGAGTCGAACTTCCCGTCCGAGCTGGGCAACGCCTACCGGGCGATGGAGAACCAGGGCAACCCGTGGGGTCTGAACCAGGGCGAGCGCGCCGACTGGGCCGACGGCCTCGAGTTCGTGAACGTCGCCGATCCAGGCGAGGCCCTCCAGGCCGAGTACCTCTACTGGGTCGGCTGCGCCGGCAGCTTCGACGACAAGAACAAGAAGGTCACCCAGGCGGTCGCCAAGCTGCTGCACCGCGCCGGCATCGACGTCGCCATCCTCGGCCCGTCGGAGATGTGCACCGGCGACTCGGCGCGCCGGTCCGGCAACGAGTACCTCTTCCAGATGCTGGCGATGCCCAACATCGAGATGCTCGACGGGATGGGCGTCAAGAAGATCATCACCCAGTGCCCGCACTGCTTCAACACGCTGATGAACGAGTACCCGCAGCTCGGGGGCAACTACGAGGTCGTGCACCACACCCAGCTGCTCGAGCAGCTGATCGCCGACGGCCGCCTCGACGTCAGCCAGGCGACGCTCGACGAGCGGATCACCTACCACGATTCGTGCTATCTCGGCCGCCACAACGACGTCTACGTGGCGCCGCGCAAGGTCGTCGGGTCGATCAAGGGCATCGAGATCGTGGAGATGCCGCGCAACGGCACGACGGGCATGTGCTGCGGCGCCGGTGGTGCCCGCATGTGGATGGAGGAGTCGATCGGCGTCAAGGTCAACGACGAGCGCGCCCTCGAAGCGATCTCGACGGGCGCGACGCGGGTCGCGACCGCCTGCCCGTTCTGCTACATCATGCTCGACGACGGGGTGAAGGCCGCCGGGAAGGACGACGACGAGGTCAAGGTCGCCGATCTGGCGATCCACCTGCTCGACGCGATCGAAGCCGGCGACGCGGCGAAAGGCCACCCCGGCGCTCCGTTGAACGTTCCGATGGACACCCCGCTGCGGGTGCCCGGATTCTCCGGCGCCGGAGGCGCCACGGCCGTCGCCGAACCAGTCGTGCTCTCGGAGACCCACGAGGTCTCGGCGCCCGCCTCCAGCGCCGAGCCCGACGACCTGACGTTGGTGACCGGCGTCGGTCCGTTCATCGCCGAGCTGCTACACGGCGCCGGCATCTTCACGTTCGAACAGCTCGCCGACGCCGAGACCTCCCAGCTGCAGGAGATCCTGCCCGATCTCCACGACGGCCGCGTCGAGCGCGAAGACTGGCAAGGTCAGGCCCGGGCGCTCGCCGAGAACCGCCCCGACGAGACCTGAACGCACTCCGCCTCGCTCAAGCCCGATTCCGGACACGCCGATGAGATGGTGTGTTGCGACCGGCCACGCTCGCCCAGCTCGAACGACTGCGGGCTGCCGCGCGCCAGCGTGACGTCGACCTCGACCAGGCGCTCTACGACCTCGGGGTGCTCCCTCCGGTCGACCTGAACGAGATTCGGTCCTGCCTCACGCCCGACTGCCAGCTCACGGCGCACACGACGCGATACGGACACCCGGTGATCGAGGTGCGCGTCTCCGGCACGGTGTCGGCGTGGATCCACCAGGACGGCAGCGTCGTCCTGGAGGACATCCGCCTCCAAGACGCCTGAGCCACGGCGTGCCCCACCACGCCGGATCCTGCGGCAGCCACGAAGCCGGATCCGGTCGTCATGGCTGCCACAGAACTCGCGAGATCGAGCCACGCGCTCAGGGGGCGGTCAGCGGGCGATGGCGGCGGCGTAGCGCTCGCGGACGCCCTCGGCATCGTGACGGGGCTCGACGGCCGTGCCCTCCCCGAGGCCCCACGTCACAGCGACCTCGCCGACCGATCTGCCGTCGACGACTGCGGCCGCCTGCACGGCGGCGCCCGTCGCTACCGTCTCGTCGGTGGCCGGCACCACGATCGGGGTACGCAGGAGGTCGGCGGCGCGCTGGCGGTACGCCTCAGAGCGAGCTCCGCCGCCCACGAGGAACCGCCTCCCGCCGACGGTCGCCCCGACCGCCTCCAGCGCGTCGAGTCCGTCGAGCAATCCGCACAGCACCCCGTCGTGGGCAGCGAGCGCGAGCTGTTCCCGGGTCGTGCTCGTCCGGAGACCGACGAACGAACCGGTGGCGTCCGGCAGATCGGGCGTGCGCTCGCCGTCGAAGTACGGCACGAGCGCGACGTCACCCGGGGCGGAAGCGCCCGCCAGGGCCAGCGTGGCCAGGCCGGCCGCGTCCGTATCGAGCCATGCCGCGACCGTGTCGGTCACCTTCGTCGCGTTGAGGGTGCAGACCAGCGGCAGGTAGTCGCCACCGGCACTGGCGAACCCGGCGACCGCACCCGACGGGTCGGCGGTCGGCGTCGCGGACACCGCGAACACGGTGCCGGAGGTGCCGAGCGAGATGGCCACGTCGCCGGCGGTCAACCCGAGCCCGAGCGCCGCGCCCATGTTGTCGCCGGTCCCCGGTCCCACTGCGACGTCGGCCGGCACGCCGAGCATCGCGGCCGCTTCCGGTGCGATCGTGCCCGCGTTGTCGGTCGGGCCCAGCACCCGAGGCACGCGCTCGACCCAGCCGGCGCCGTCGCCCGTCGCCAGGTCGAGCAGCTCACCGCGCGCCGCGCCGGTCGCCGGGTCGAACCACCCGGTGCCGGACGCGTCGCCGCGGTCGGTCACGTGCCGGTCGGTGAGCAGCCATGTCAGGAAGTCGTGGGGAAGCATCACGCGCGCCGTGCGGACGAGCACGTCCGGCTCGTGCTCGGCCACCCACGCCAGCTTCGTGATCGTGAACGCGGCGACGGGCACGCTCCCCGTGAGGGCCGCCCAGCGATCGGCGCCGAGCTCGGCCACCAGGCGGGCGGCCTGGGGTGCGGATGTCGTGTCGTTCCAGAGCTTTGCCGGTCGCACGGGCTCACCGTCGGCGTCGAGGAGGACGAGGCCGTGCTGCTGGCCGGCGATCGAGATCCCGACGACGTCGCGCCGAACGGCGTCGCCGAGCTGCTCGCACGCGTCCACCAGCGCGTCCCACCACGACCGCGGATCCTGCTCCGACACCGGTGGTGTCGTCGGCGGGTGCTTGGCCGACCCGCGGGCCACACACTCCCCCGACTCGACGTCGCGCGCCTCGACCTTGGTCGACTGGGTCGATGAGTCGACGCCGAGGACCAGCCGGCGCCGCACCTCAGCGGGCCCGTTCGACGTGGCGCGCGACGAGGTTCTCGAGCATCTCCTGGCGACCGGACGCGCCGACCGGCTCGCCCGCACCGAACGCCCGCTCGTGCAATCCGGCGAGGGTGTGGTCGCCGGCGAGGATGCTCGCGCCGAGCGGCTCGTCCCAGCCGGCGTAGCGCTCGTCGCGATGCCCGTCCAGCTCGCCGGACTCCAGGATGCTCGCCGCCGCCAACAGCGCTCGCGCCATCGTGTCCATCCCACCGATGTGGGCATGGAACAGGTCGTCGCGCGACGTCGACTGACGCCGGAGCTTGGCATCGAAGTTCAGACCGCCGGTCGTGAAGCCGCCGCCGCGCAGGATCTCGAGCATGCCGAGCGTCATCTGCTCGACGCTGACGGGGAACCGGTCGACGTCCCAGCCGAGCCGGTCGTCGCCGGCGTTGGCGTCGATCGAGCCGAAGATGCCCGCGGCGAACGCGGCCGCGACCTCGTGGGCGAAGTCGTGCCCGGCGAGGGTGGCGTGGTTGACCTCGATGTTGACCTTGATCTCGTCGGCGAGGTCGTACCGCTGCAGGAACGCCCACACGGCGGCGACGTCGTAGTCGTACTGGTGCTTCGTTGGTTCGAACGGCTTGGGCTCGATCAGGATCGTGCCCTCGAAGCCGATCGCCTGCTTGTGCTCGACGACCATGCTCATGAAGCGGGCGAGTTGGTCGAGCTCTCGTCGCAGGTCGGTGTTGAGCAGCGTTTCGTAGCCCTCCCGACCGCCCCACAGCACGTAGTTGTGGCCACCGAGGCGGTGGGTGGCGTTCATGCAGTGGGCGACCTGCGCTGCCGCGTAGGCGAAGACCTCCGGGTCGGGGTTGGTCGCCGCCCCGGCCATGTAGCGGGCGTTGCCGAACAGCTTGGCGGTGCCCCAGAGGAGCTCGACGCCGGTGCGCTGTTGATGCTCGGCGGCGAGGTCGACCATGTGATCGATCTGCTTCGCGGTGTCGGCGAACGTCGAGCCCTCCGGGGCGATGTCGAGGTCGTGGAAGCACCAGAACGGCACGGTGAGCTTCTCGAAGAACTCGAAGGCCGCCGCCATCTTCTGCTCGGCGCCGGCCATCGCGTCGGCCGCCGTGAGCCAGGGTCGGTCGAGCGTGCCGTCGCCGAAGATGTCGAAGCCGTTCCAGTTGAACGAGTGCCAGTAGCACGTGGCGAAGCGAAGGTGGTCGCGCATCGTGCGACCGGCCACCACACGATCGGCGTCGTACCAGCGGAACGAGAGCGGATCGTCGCTGTCGGGTCCGGCGTAGCGGATCGGCGCGGTGACGGTGTCGAAGAAGCTCATGTCGGTACCTCGGAGCTGGGGTGCGATGGGGTGTGCGCCGTGGCGATCTCGCAGAGTTGCAGCCACCGCGGCAGGACGGTGTCGCCGATGACGGCCGGGCGGGCGTCGGCCGGACAGTGGGCGGCTTCGCCCCATAGCGCGCGACCGACCATGAAGCCGGCTGCGCCGGCCGACATCGCCGCGTCGACCTGGTCGGCGAAGGCCTCGAAGCCACCGCCGCCCGACAGCAGCGCCCAGGGCTGGCGACACCGCTCGGTGATCCGCGCGCAGGCCGCGGCCCGGTGAGACCGTTCGACCACGAACGCCGGGTCGACCGGGAACGGCAGCTTGAGCAGGTCGGGTTCGAGCGCCGCGAATCGGTCGACCGTCGCGAGCACGACCGGCTCGCGCTCGGCCGGATCACCGAGCCCGAAGAACAGCGGTTCGAGCGCCAAGGGGATGCCGACGCGGCGGCACTCGGCGAGCACGTCGGCGGCGACCCGCTCCTGCTCGGCGGCGAGCGGGTGCTCGGGGTGGTACGGGAGGAGCAGCTTGGCCGCCGAGGCGCCGCTCGCGGCGGCCTGCTCCACCGACCAGCCCTCGAGAATGGTGGTCGGCCCGGCACCCGGATCGTCGAGGTAGCCCTGCGACTCGAGCGCCGCGAGGAAGCCGACGCCGGGTGCCAGGGAGCCGTCGTCGACGAGCTGCGGGATCGAGTACTCCGGTTCGAGCATCACGCCCGTGGCATGGGGCGAGATCGCCCGCACGAGATCGCGCTTGATGGCGGTCATCGTGTCGGCCGCTACCGACGCCGGGGCGTCGGGGGCGAGGAACGCGCGCAGAGAGTCGCGATGGTCGACGGCGAGCACGCGGAACGTCCCGTGCCGGTCGCGGATCCCGTCGAGGCTCATCGTGCATCCGTCATGACGTCGGTACGACGGGAAGCTGCCAGGCGCCGGCCTCCCAGTCGGCTTCGATCCAGGTGTGCTCGCTGTGGAAGCACGGCGGCGTGCGACGGGCATCGTGCATGAGGTCGCCCGCCAGGTAGTTGAGGAAGTACATGTTCGAGCCCGGCGATGCGACCGACGTGTGGTAGCCCATCGGCACGAGCACGACGCTGCCGTCGTGGGCGACGGCGACCTCATCGAAGTCGGCCGGCTCGCCGTCGGGCGCCGCGCCGTCGTTGAAGTTGCGGTGCATCACGTAGCCCTCGGGCCGGTCGAGCCGGAAGTAGTAGGTCTCCTCGAGGTACGGCGAGCCCTGCACACCGTCGTGACGGTGGGGCGGCCACCCCGACCAGGTGCCGCGCGGCACGTACACCTCGTACAGGATGAGCCGCTCGGCGGGCAGCGGGTAGGCGAGGCTGTGCACCACCTGGCGATACGAGGCTCCCCCGCCGCGGATCTCGCTGCGCATCTCGGACGGCTCGATCACGCGGGGCGGCAGGCCGCCCTCGGCCGGAGCCGAGCCGATCGCGACCGTGACGCGATCGTCGGTCGTGACCTCGTACTCGACGCCGGGGGGCGCGTAGACGATGGGCGCCAACTCGGCGAACACCGACCGGCGCCCGACATCGGTCGCCGCGTCACCGGCCCGCACGTGACCGCGGCCCGCCAGGGTCACGATCGCGGTCTCCCGCCCCTCGGCGCGACCGCTCACCGGTTCGTCGGCCGTCACGTCGACCACTCGGAACGCGAGGTTGGACCAGCCGGCCGACTCTGGTGTCACGTCGAGCAGCACCCCGGGGCCCGCGCTGGGGGCGATCGGTCCTGATCGGTTCGTCGTCATGGAGCACCTCCTGCGCCTCGCTCGTCGCGGAACCGCTCGAGGATCTGGCGCGTGGTGAGCGGGGTCGTGCCGAGCCGCGCGATCGTCTGCTCGACCGACAGGCTCGTGTCGTACGGGACGACGCCGCGCTCCATCCCGCCCGGATCGGGCGGGCCGTAGCGCAGCAGCGAAGGGTCGAGGGCGAACACGTCGCACGTCGCCTCGGCCAGGCTGCGGCGCGTCACGGTCTCGGATCCGCAGCAGTGGAAGATCCCCGTCGGGTCGTCGAGCGCGGCGATCGCGTGCATGATCCGACCGCACTCGCTGGCCAGGCTCGGCGAGGCGACGTTGTTGATGTCGTCGGCTTCCCAGACGGTGAACGGTCGGCCCTCCGACAGGGCGTCGACGATCGACGCTGCCAGGTAGCCGAACCCCCGGTCCTGTTGGCGCACGGTGGTCGGGCGGGCGAGGTGATGGCCCTGCACCGCCGACACCCGGGCGACCGCACCGCGCTCGGCGCGCAGCGCGGCCTGCTCGCTGACCAGCTTGAGAACCCCGTACAGCGTCGTCGGGTTGGGCGGCGTGTCCTCGGCGGCGGGGCCCTGGGTGCCGTCGAAGACCCAGTCGGTCGAGACGAGGATCAAGGTGGCTCCGACGGCGTCGGCGGCGGTCACGAGGGTCTCGGTGGTGCCGACGTAGGAGTCCCACGCCAGTCGGCGGTCGTCGTACATCAGGTCGTGATCGTTGAGGATCATCCCGTGCACGATGACGTCGGGCACGAACCGTTCGACGCTCGCGAGCAGGGCGGGGGCGTCGAGCAGGTCGAGCGGCTCCGTCGACAGCGCCGGATCGGGGTGAGCCGACCGCACCGGGCAGTGCACGACCGTGTCCGACCGGCTCGCGAACACTGCGGCGACGTTCGAGCCGACGAAGCCCGTCGCGCCGGTGATGTAGGCGCGCATCGGCTGACTCACTCCCCGACGCGCACCGGGGTCACGCGTCGCGTGACGAGCCGGCCGGCGACCTCGGCGACGTCATAGGTGCGGATCGGTTCCTTCGGCGGCTTGCGGGTCACCTCGCCGGTGCGGGCGTCGAAGCGCCCGTTGTGCTTGGGGCACTCGATCTGCCCGTCGACCAGGGCGCCGTCGGCGAGGTGCACCTTGGCGTGGCTGCAGAGCCCGTCGGCCAGCACGAACTCGCCGTCGGGCAAACGGCACAGCACGTAGGTGTCGTCCCCGATGTCGATGCGGCGCAGCTCACCCGGGTCGAGGGATGACGCAGCGCCGACGTCGATCGTGCCGTCGGGTCCGTGCACCCAGTTCGTCTCTCCGACGTCGACGCGGTGGCGCGCCGCGCCCGCCACGTCGGGCACCTCGAGCGGGATCTCGTACGAGTCGTCGCGCGACTGCCGGTACAGCGTCGTGAAGATCTCGCGGTACGCGGCCACGACGTTGGGCTTGGGCGGCGCGAGCTGGTCCTTGATGGCGTCGTGGAGCTGCGGGAGCGCTCGGTACGGGACGCTCGGGAACAGGTGGTGCTCGACGTGGTAGTTCATGTTGAGGTACAGGAAGCGCAGCACCGGGTTCATGATCACGGTGCGGGTGTTGTACCGGTGGTCGAGCACGTTCTCGCGCATCCCGGCGTGCTGGGTGATGCCGAAGAACACCATCAGCCAGGCGCCGTAGACGGTCGGCCCACCGATGAACAGGATCGGCAGTGGCGTCCAGGCGACGAGGCTCCAGACGATGACGCCGGCGACCGCCGCGACCATCACCCGCGACTCCCAGACCACCTTGCCCCGTTCGCTCTCGGGCACGAAGTCGGCGGCATCGTCGTCGATGCGGTCGAATGCGTGCAGGACGAGCCGCCAGAACATCAGCGGGCCGCCCTGCAGGTGGGTGAACGCGAACAGCGAGCGCGGCACGCTCGCGGGCCGCTGGAACACGATCTCGGCATCGCGCCCCTGGACGATCGTGTCGGTGTGGTGGCGGTAGTGCGACCAGCGCCACACGGTCGGACCGCGGAACAACATGAACGACGCCAGCGAGTACACGAGGTCGTTCAGCCACGGCGTACGGAACGCGGTGCCGTGTCCGCACTCGTGCCAGCGCGCATCAGCGGCGCCGCCGTACAGCGCGCCGTAGACGACGAACGCCGGGATCGACCACCACGACCACACGGTCGACCAGGCCCAGATCGCGGCGCCGATCAGCAGGGCCAACCAGAGCAAGGTCTCGGCCGCGGCGCGCCCGTTGCTGCGCTGCTGGAGCTCGCGCAACGTGGTCGCGTCGATCTCGGGCATGAACCACTCGGCGTTGTCGAGGCCGCGCTGGCGCGCCATGTCGGCCGCCGCCCCGGTCAGGGCATAGCCACGACCGTCGGAGCCCGCCGTCACACCCGCTCCCGCAGGCTCGTCACCTGCTCCCAGGCGCCCGATTGACACGATCGCAGCCACGCCGCCTGGAAGCTGACGTACTCGACGGCCTCGGCGAAACCGGGCTCGTGCTGCTTGCCGGCGACGACGGCGGTGAGGAACTCATGGTCCTCGATGACCTTGAGATCCTCGTAGCCGATCGGGTTGGCGTCGCCGGGGACGAACCGGCCGTGGTACGGGTAGCGGTCGCCGCCGTACACCTTCGTGTAGCCGCGCGGGGCGTTCCCCGACTCGTCGACGAGGAACACCTCCAGCTCGTTCATCGTCTCGAGGTTCCAGCGCAGGGCGCCCTTCGTGCCGTAGATGTCGAAGGCCATCTGTGACTCCGGTCCGATGATCGCGCGCGACGCCTCGAACGTGCCGCGCGCCCCGGTCTCGAACACGACCATCGCCGCCGCGTAGTCCTCGTTGGTGACGTCGCCGGTCGGGTCCTCGGGCGCGCCGCGGTCGTAGTGGGTGCCGCCGGCCTTGGGCAGCGGGCGTTGACGGATGAACGTCTCGCGCGCGCCCGACACCGACGTGATCGGGCCGACCAGCATCGTCGCTAGGTCGACGGCGTGCGACAGGATGTCGGACGACACGCCGTAGCCGGCTTCGTCGACGAGGAACCGCCACGACAGCAGCCCCAGCGGGTCGGCGCCGTACATCGAGAAGAAGCGGCCCCGGTAGTTGGTGATCTGGCCGAGTGCGCCGCTGTCGATGAGCCGCTTGGCGTGTTGCACGAGGGGCGCCCACCGGTAGTTGTACCCGACGCCCGTGATGACCCCGGTCTTCGCGGCGGCCGCGTCGACCCGAACGGTCTGCTCGGGGGTGCCGCCGACCGGCTTCTCACAGAACACGGCTCTGCCGGCCTGCGCGGCGGCGATCGACACCTCCTCGTGCATCATGTTGGGCGCCGTCACGAACACGACGTCGACGTCGGGGTGCTCGACGACGGCACGCCAGTTCGGCGTCGCCTCGCGGAAGCCGAACGAGTCGATCGCCAGATCCCGCCGCTCGGCGACGCTGTCGCCACAGACGATCAGGTCGGCGTCGTAGGTGCGGTCGGGGAACAGGGACGCGGCTCGGAAGCACGAGCGCGAGTGGGCTTGGCCCATCCAGCCGAATCCGATCACGCCGACACCGAGCCGGCGACGTGTGGCCATGCGGTCGACTCCGTCAGTCGGGGGTGGTGAGGTCTTCGTGACGGATGGTGCCGGCGGCCTCGAGCTCGTGCTCGAGCGCCTGCAGCTCGGCGCCACCGGCCATCAGCTGCGTCAGCTCGTCGACGGTGATCTCCTCCTTCGCGAACGAGCCCATCGACTGGCCGCGGTTGAGGATGAGGAATCGGTTGCCGACCGGGTAGGCGTGCCGGGGGTTGTGGGTGATGAAGATGACCGCGAGGCCCTGGTTGCGCGCCTCGACGATGCGCTTCAGCACGACGCCCGACTGCTTCACCCCGAGCGCCGACGTCGGCTCGTCCAGGATGAGCACCTTGGCCCCGAAGTAGCCGGCGCGGGCGATCGCGACCGACTGGCGCTCGCCACCCGACAGGGTGCCGACCGGCTGCTCGGTGTCGCGGATGTCGATGCCCATCTTGGCCATCTCCTCCTTCGCGATCCCCTTGGCCTTCGGCTTGTCGATCCACTTGATCGGCCCGATCGACTTCGTCGGCTCGGAGCCGAGGAAGAAGTTGCGCCACACCGACATCAGCGGCACCATCGCGAGGTCCTGGTACACGGTGGCGATGCCGTTGGCGAGCGCGTCGCGTGGCGAGTCGAACGACATGATCTCCCCGTTCATCCGGATCGTGCCCTCACTCTGCTGGTGCACGCCGGCGTGGATCTTGATGAACGTCGACTTGCCGGCGCCGTTGTCACCGAGCACGCACGTCACCTCGCCGGCGTTCACGAACGTGCTCACCCCCTTGAGGGCGATGATGTTGCCGTAGTACTTGGAGATGTCGTCGAGCTCGAGCAGGTGCGCTTCAGCCATGGCCGTGCCTCCGGGTAGCGGGACGTCGTGCGTTCGGTGGGGTCGGGGCGCTCATCGCCGCATCGACTCCGCTCGCGTGCGGATGGATCGGTTGGCGAGCACGGCGAGCAGCAGCGTGACACCGAGGAACAGGAACCGCCAGTCGGAGTTCCAGCGGGCGTTCGGGATGCCCTGGGTCGCCTCGGCGATGATGACCGCGCCGAGCGCCCCACCGAGCGCCGTCCCGTAGCCGCCCGTGAGCAGCGTGCCGCCCACGACGGCGGCGATGATGTACTCGAACTCCTCGCCGTTGCCGGTGTTGGCCTGGATCGTGTTGAGACGGAAGGCGAGCAGCATGCCGACCAACCACGCCGCTCCGGAGACCAACATGAACAGCTGGGTCTTGGTGCGTGCGGCCGGGACGCCGACCTGGCGGGCGGCCTCCTTGTTGCCGCCGACCGCGAACGTCCAGCTGCCGAAGCGGGTCTTGCCCAACACGAAGACGGCGACGACGGTGAAGCCCGCGAACCAGAGGGTTCGGACCGAGAAGCGCGCCGGCGGGATCCCCGCCGCGATCTCCGATTCGAGCGTGAACAGGAGCCGGACGAGGAACGCGACGACACCGAGCACGGCGGCGGCCATCAGCAATCGGGCACCGACCACGTCGGCGGCGTGGTCGACCGACTTCCGCTCGACGAACAGCAGACCGAGGACGAGCCAGGCGAGCGCGAAACCCACCACACCGAGCATCACTCCGAACGCCTCGGCTCGGAACTTCACCGACTGCGACTCCGACCTCACGAAGAACGCCATGACCAGCATCGATACGGTGAACACGGCCAGGACGACCGAGCGGGCCATGACGCTGACCCGGCGGGCGTGGTGGAGCGCCATGAACATGGCGGTCACCCACAACCCGACGAACACGAGGAACAGCGTCGCCCGCAGACCCTGGTGCGTGAACGGGAACACGAGGTTGGTGGCGTCGTAGGCGTCCATCGCTGCGGCGGCGACGATCGCGGCGACGAATCCGGCGACCCCGACCCCGAGCCACCGCAGCGCACCCGGCGCGAGCGACATCGAGCCGCGGTCGGCCAGCGGCTCCAACCGCCACAGCCCGTAGCCGACGAGGCCGACGACGGCGCCGATCCCGATGACGGCGGTCCCGAGGACGTTGCCGCCGACCGAGTCGGTCTGGTGGAGCACGACGATGCCGACGACGACGCCTGCGGCGCCGGCGAGGAGGGCGGGGATGCCGGCGGGGTTGGCACCGCCGATCCGTCGGGCGTACTGCATCTCGGCCGTCGCCAGCAGCACGAGGGCGATCGCAAGCACGATCAGCACGAGGAACACGCGGTCGCGCTGGCCCCACTGGTGGTCGTTGCGCTGCCACTCGCTGGCGAAGATGTCGCGCCAGAAGTCGTATCCGCCGGCGCGGCGGATGTCACCGACCTGGACCTGATCGACGATCAGCTTCGAGAAGCCGAGCTTCGCGCCGATCAGGATGAAGAACGTGCCGAGGGTGATGATGAAGCTGGGGAGCTTCGTCCGTTCGACGAGGAACCCGTTCCAGTAGCCGATCGCCATCGCGAACAGGAACGAGAGCGGGATCGCGATCCAGAGGTTGAGCCCAGCTCCGCCGCGATCGCCGACCTCGAGCGAGAGCAGGATCACGACGATGCCCATCGCGCCGGTCATCGCGCCGGCCGAGAGGTCGAACTCGCCGCCGACCATCAGCATCGACACGGCGACGGCCATGATGCCGAGCGGCGACGACGCGAAGTCGACCAGGCTGGCGGTGCCGCCGGCGGTGCCGAACGGGACCGAGACCGCCCAGAAAAACACCCAGAGCCCGACGACGCCGATCATGGCGCCGATCTCCGGGCGGATGAACAGGCGCTGGAAGACGCCTCGGTAGGCCAGGCGCTCGTCGGCGGCCGGAGCCGCGGGCGGGCGCTCCTCGGTCGACTCGCCCGTTTCGGAGATCACAGTGTCAGCCATGTCGGATACCCCCGGTCCGAGTGTGTCAGAGCTGTGGTGTTCGGGAAATAGTGGAGGGGCCGGCCC